>NZ_JAESIF010000080.1:0-24051 GCF_016757295.1 Streptomyces sp. M2CJ-2
CAGGACGTTGCCGTCCTGGTCGACGGCCCGCCACAGGTACTGCCACGTTCGGCGCTTATTGCAGCGGTGTGTGCGGCTGGGGCGAGGAGTGACGGTGCGGGTGCCCGCCGGGCGGTGGGCACCCGCACCGGGGCCAGGTCAGCCGAGGGTGGGGTAGTCGGTGTAGCCGCGGTGGTCGCCGCCGAAGGAGGTGGCGCGGTCGGGGGTGTTGAAGGGGCCGCCGGCGGCGAGACGAGTGGGCAGGTCGGGGTTGGCGAGGAAGAGGGCGCCGTAGGCGATCAGGTCGGCGGTGCCGTCCTCGATGAGCGTCAGCGCGTCGAGGCCGGTGGGCTCCATCCCGGTGAAGGGGTTGAGGATGAAGGTGCCCGGCCACGTCTTGCGCAGCCGCACGACCAGGTCGCGGATCTCGGGAGTCTCCATCTGGTGCAGGTAGGCCAGGCCGAGGGGGGCGAGTGCGTCCACGAGGGCGGTGTAGGTGGCCTCCACGTCCGCCCGGTCGCTCTCGTCGATGTCGTTGTAGGGGTTGCCGGGCGAGATGCGGAAGCCGACCTTCTCGGCGCCGATGACCTCGGCCACGGCCTTCGCGGTCTCCACGGCGAAACGGATCCTCCGCTCGGGGCTGCCGCCCCAGGCGTCGGTGCGCTGGTTGGAGTTCGGTGCGAGGAACTGGTGGATCAGGTAGCCGTTGGCGCCGTGCAGCTCGACGCCGTCGAAGCCGGCCTCGATGGCGTTGCGCGCCGCGGTGGTGAAGTCGGCGATCGTTTCCGCGATCTCCGTCTCGGCCAGCTCGTGCGGGGTGACGAAGTCCTGCGGGCCCTCGTGCGTGTAGACCTGTCCCTTGGCCGCGACCGCGGAGGGGCCGACCGGCGTGAGGCCCATCAGGCTCGGATGCCCGACCCGGCCGGTGTGCATCAGCTGCAGAAAGATCACGCCGCCCTCGGCGTGCACGGCATCGGTGACCTTGCGCCAGGCCGCGACCTGCTCGGCGGAGTGGATGCCGGGAGTGTCGGGATAGCCCTGGCCGACCACCGACGGCTGGGTGCCCTCAGTGACGATCAGTCCGGCACTCGCGCGCTGCGCGTAATAGGTCGCCGTCAGGTCGGTGGGACTCTGTCCGGGGCCGTAGGCGCGGCTACGGGTCATGGGGGCCATCACGATGCGATTGGCCAGGTGGATGCTGCCGAGGTCGTAAGGGGCGAAAGCCGTGGTCATGATCAGGTTCCTCGTTCGGATTCGGTTCCATGGCACCAGGCGGCACCATTACCTGTCCGAACAAGTAAACACCTCAGTTGACGTCGGAAGCATGTGATCTAAGTCACTAGACCCTGGGATTGATGCTGTCCGTCTCATCCGGCGTAGCGAAAAGAGATGACGGTAGAATGTTCCTGTCCGAGCAACAACTTGCGTAAGGGATCGTGAACGACGTGTCGAAGGACCCAGACGGCGAGCCGTCGGCAAGCTCGGCTGCGAACGTGGCCCGCGCCCCGATGCCGCCCTCGGTGCAGGCGGGGGCCATGAGTCACGCGATCTTCCGCGTCGCTCGCCTGCACCGGATGCTCGCCGGGCAGCTTCTGCGCCGCGTGGGACTGCACCCCGGGCAGGAACTCGTCATGATGCAGCTGTGGGATCTCGGCCCGCAGCGTCAGACCGACCTCGTGCGCCTGCTCGGCTCGGACGCGGCCACCATGACCCGCACCGTCAAACGGCTGGAGAACGCGGGCTTCGTCCGCCGGCGGCCCAGCGCAACCGACAAGCGCGCCACCATCATCGAACCCACTGCCGCCAGCCTCGCGCTGCGCAAAGAAGTCGAACAGGTCTGGGCGGAACTCGAGGACAGTGTCACCGCCGGCCTGGACCCGGACGAACAGGACACCGCGATCCGCATCCTGGCGCGCATCGAGGACAGCATCAGCCAGGCAGCCGAGCGTCACACGCCCCTCGCATAGGGCGGCGTGACCTGTGGAGGGGTGGGGCTGGGCGGGATGTCCGTTGGTTTCTCAGACGGCCGCGTGCGGGTGCGAATACGCGGATGAGCCGTCCCGGACGGACGCGTTCGCCAGGTGCCGGCCGCCGGGCTTTCCCTCGCTCCAGGGCGGTTTGCCGACTGGGCCTTCGTGCCCGGCCTCGCGCGTGCAAAAGACGACGCCCCTGGAGCCCGAGTTCGACAGTTGGTGGGCATACGGTGGTGTCGATTCTGCGGGCTGACCTGGGGCGATGGGCATGATGAGGCTCCGGGGCCGTTTGCCCACGGCTCCGGAACGTGTTTTCCCAGCTCAGGGGCTATTCGGGGGTCTTCAGGCCGCTCATCTTTGGCGGGAGCGGTACTCCGCAGTTCTTGAAGATTTTGGTCTGGGTGTCGGTCAGGCGGGTGGTCTGCTGGAGGCTTCCGGCCGGGCCGGAGAGGGTGACCTGGTGGACCCGGCCGAGCTCGGCGGCGATCTTGGGCCACGTCTGCTCGGTGCGGCGCTCGGCGACGCGGATCAGCAGCAGAGCGAGCCAGCACAGCAGCACGTGGGCGCGTATCCGTTCGTCCAGCCGGTGGTAGACCGGCCGCAGATCGAGCGTGGACTTCATGGTGCGGAAGGCGCGTTCGGCTTCCAGCAGGTTCTTGTAACCGAGCGCGACGTCCTCGGCAGACAGGTCGGGATCGGACGTGGCCAGCAGGTACTTGCCGTCCAGCCGGGCCTCGGCGGCGACCTTGGCGGCATCGATGGACAGCCGCCCGGTACCGGGGTGCTGCTTGAGCCAGCGGCCCAGCGCGGGGTGGTCGCGCAGCGCGCACTCGGCCTTGCGGTGGGGCGCGTCCGAGGGGGCCGCGGCGCGTTTGCCGGTCTGGGCGGCCTTGGCCTTCGCCTTCTTCACGTCCGCTTCCCGGGCCGTCCTGATGCGCGCCAACTCCTCACGAATGGCATTGAGTTGATCTTCCCGTCGGGCGGCATCGCGCTCGGCTTCGGCGGGGTTGTGGCAGATGATCCAGCGTCTGCCGCCGTCACCGTCGAGGCGGACCTCCTTGACGCGCAGGTTGTCACGCACTTCCTGGTAGCGGCCCTGCCGGGCCAGGGCCTGGTCGGCTCGGTGCGAGCCTTCACGCATCTTGGCGCCGGTGATGTAGTGGCCGCCGGCCCGGCGCAGGTAGGCCTGGTTGGCCTCGGAGGAGAAGCCGGTGTCGGTCACGGTGACGACCCGGCCGAGCCGCCAGTCGCGCAGGGAGTCCTTGACCTCGGTGATGACGGTCTGGTCGTTGGTGCCGCCGGGCCAGGTCCAGCAGCGGACCGGGATGCCTTCGCGGGTGACGGCCAGTCCGATGACGATCTGCGGGAGGTCCCTGCGGTGATCCTTGGAGTGCCCGTACTGCCGCAGGCTGGAGCCCGCGCCGTCCGGGGCATCCGCCTCGTCGCGCTCGAAGTAGGTCGAGGTGGTGTCGAAGAAGACCAGGTCGACTTCGAGGTTGAGCAGGTGGGCGGCGGAGAAGAACACCGCTTCCTGCACGGCTCCTTGGGTGTCGGCATCGACGAGCAGGTCCATGGCCCGGTAGGCGTGCTGCTCGGCGAGGGCGTCCAGGCCGGGGATCACCTGGTCGAAGGTGGCCCACTCGGCGGCGGCAAGCTTGGACGCGGGGGCGATGGCCCGGTTGGCGACGAGTGCGAAGATCGTGCGCTCGATGTCGGTGCGGAACTTCCGCCCGTCGATGCGCGAGGCCAGGGCCGTGTCGATGCCCAGGAGCTTCCACAGCCCGTCGAGCAGCCAGCTCGCCCCGAGCGGCCGGGAGGACTCCACCGTCAGCGGCCCGGCATCCTCGACTCCCAGTGGCGCGGCTACCTCGTCCTCGTCGCCGAGGTAGCGGTTGATCGAGGCGACCAGGCGGCGCAGGCCCTCGACGTCCAGGCGGTCCTCGCGGCCGAAGTTGACCAGCACCTCGGCCTGGGTGGTGCCGCCGACCCGCCGGTTGTGGGCGAGCTGGAGGTAGCGGACCACCGACCCGTCCTTGTTCCGCCGCTGGATCTTCCGCAGGTACATGCCCGCATGCTCGAGCAACAGACCAGATCAGAGCAAGACCCATGACAAATCCGTTTGCCCACACCTCTGGGCAGTCTCAGGCGGGTGCCAGCCCTCTCACCTGCAGAGATCCGCGGCCGACCCGCCCTGCATGCCTACCAACTGTCGAACTCGGGTGGAGGAGAGCTCCACCGTCCGCGCGGTGCACAGTCCGCCGGCTTCGCCCAGCGCCTCCAATACCCGGCGCCGCTCGGTGGTGTGCGGGCAGGTGCGCGGCAGGACCGTCTCTCGTACGAACGCCGTAAGGCGCTCCAGGTCCGCCCGCTGCTCGCCGGTCATGCGGTGCGCCAGGACGGCGCGGTCGCCCCGGACAGCCAGCGCAGTATCACCGCGGTCATCGCCCAGTACACCCGCGACTCGGAGGTGCGGGCTGGTGCTCGTAGTCGCGCACCAGCCGGTGGTGCAGCATCAAGATCCTGTAGGCGGAGAGTCGGCCCGAGGAAACGGGGCCGGGGAGACCCGGTCACCGCGCCTCGGGCCGCCTCTCCACGTTGTCGTGGATCTTCCAGCGCCGACGCTGCGTCCGCGACTACGAGCGCTTACCCGAACAGGCGTTGTCACGTTGGTGGGGGTGTGACCGGCTGATGGCGTGTCAGGGTGTGGTGTGGCCGGGTGGCAGTTTCGGGTCAGGCCGCAGCGGGCATGGTGGCGGCCCCGGTGATCTGCTCCCAGATCACGAAGCGGACGGTCATCTCGGCGCGGTGGCCGGAGGCGGTCATCAGGTGGCGGCGGGGTCGGAAGTGAGGTGAGATGCCGCTGAACGCGGCCAGGAACTGCTGGGCCCCGCCGACGCTGCGGAAGCCTTTCATGGCGCGTTCCCGCTGCCGGGTGGGCTGATGACTGTTCTCCGCCCGGTTGTTCAGGCCCTTGTGCGAGCGGTGTTCCACCGAGGGCATGACCTCGCGGTGCGCCGCGCCGTAGGAGCGGAGCTTGTCGGTGACCACCACCCGCGGCACCGACCGGGTCTTCTTCATCAGCTTCCGGAAGAAGCGCCTGGCCGCGGCCGTGTCCCGCTTGCTCTGGACGAGGATGTCGAGCACGGTGCCGTCGGCGTCGAGCGCGCGCCACAGGTACCGCTGCCGGCCCTGGATCTTGACGAAGATCTCGTCGAGATGCCATGTGTCGCCCGGCTTCGGGCGGCGCCGGCGCAGCGCGTTGGCGTAGGCGAAGCCGAACCGGCGCGCCCACTGGTGGATCGTCTCGTAGGAGACCTCGATGCCGCGCTCCGGCATCAGCTCCTCGACGTCGCGCAGGCTCAGGGCGAAGCGGTGGTACAGCCACACGCAGTGCGCGATGATCTCCGGCGGGAAGCGGAAACCCCGGTACGACGGCGCGTCCACGAGCAGCCCCTCCAACGACCCCAACCAGACAGATGATCATGCCACCGGAGAAAGGCTCCGCTCAACCTGACAACACCCCCCGGTCTGCTCGACGGCTCCACCGCGGAGACCGACCTCGCCCTGCGACCACCGTAACGTCACCCCACAGCGAAATCCTCAGAAGTGCGCGCGTACCTGGTCGACCGCCTCCACGTGCGCCTCGCGGACCACGTAGCGGGTAATGCCCCAGCGACGCTCATGCTCGGCCAGGGCGGCTCTGATCTCCTCCACCGTGCCGACCCACGCGTAGGGAGAGGCGAGCACCGCGGCCGTGTCGCAGTGAAGCCGCCGGGCGATGTCGTGCGCCGCGCCCTCGGCGTCATCAGTGACCTCCACCATCTGGACAAGCGCTTCGCGGGCCGGGGCGTCGACCCGGCCCGCGGCTCCCTGCTCGATGAGATCGACCTGGCGGTCGATGTCCGAGCCGTCCCAGCGCACCTCATGCATGTGCCCGTCCGGCAGGGTGCGTCCCAGCCCGCTCAGCCCCACGACGTCCGCATGCGCCCCGGCCCAGCGCAGCAGGGCCGTGTTGCCGCCCCCGAAGGTGAAGGGCACCCGGTGCTGGACCGGGCGGGGGGCAGTGAGCCGCGCCTGGTGAGTCCGTACCTCGGGGCTGTCGAGGGTGACCGTCTCGCCTGCGAGCAGCGCGCGACAAGCCTCGGCCACAGCCTGGAAACGCCGGACGCGCCCCGCGACGTCGGGACGTTTCTCCCCCAGCATGTCCCACTCGGCCGGGGTGTGGCCGGCGCCCAGTGCCAAACGCGCACGTCCGTCGGACACCAGATCGAGGGTGGCGACATCCGACGCGAGCAGCAGCGGCTCACGGACACCCGCCTGGGAGACATAGGAGCCAAGGCCGATGCGCTCGGTGACCGCCGCCGCGGCGGCCAGCGCGACGAAGGGGGAGGCCGTGGCGCCCGGGTGGTCGGCCGCCAGCAGCGCGTCGTACCCGCCGGCTTCCAAGCGCCGGGCCAGAGCGATCCAGGAAGCGGCATCCCGGGGCTGGGCCTGGACGGAGAGGACCGGTGACTTCATGTCAGGAGACTACGGCCGTCGGCCGGCTCCGTGAGAACTTTGCGCGCGCGGCGAAACTGCTCGTGCCCACCGCTGCCGCACGTCGCCGCACCAGCGGCCGATTCACCATGATCGCGAGCGGAGTCCGAGAACAGCTTCTCATGACAATTCGCCTCCACCTGGCCCGCTGACCAACACCAATACCGAGCCGTGATATCGATCGGCACTACCATGACCCGGCGATTCATCAAAAACGTCAGCGCTCTACCGGCAACCGGTGTCAGCGCCACCACACCGGCCGGCGCCCTCCCGGCCAGGGCCAACACCACCCCAGATCACTGACGCCTCAACACCGAAACCCCACCGACAAACCGACGCAGATCATCACCAGTGGATAAGGACTCACAGAACTGAGACAGCGTCACCCCGCATGCAATAACACCCCCGGGACAGCGATACCCACGGATCCCTCACGTCCAAGACAGTGGCCCTACGCCCCTAAACCGCCACCCACCAGCAGCAACACACCCAGACCCCACTGTCTCTCACCCCACTGTCCCGAAACCGAGAGATCGCAGCGGGGGACGCGGCGGGCCGGATGCCTCAGTTCGCGGTCTCGTAGCGAGCGACGTTCTTCGAGACCGCGGCCAGCAGCGGTTCCAGACGGTCCACCAGCTTCTGGTACTCGCTCGTCCGACCGTCCGACCACTGGCCCAGCCCCACCACCATGGCGCGGCCCTGCCCGGTGAAGGCCTGCACCATTCCGCTGTCGGCCGGCAGGATCGGCAGGCCGGATCCGGGCGGTGGAGCCTGCACGGCCACCTGGTAGTCGTTGAAGTTCATGGACAGCTGGGTCACCAGCTTCACCGTCTCCTGGGGGTCCTTCATCGTGAAGATGGCCAGGTTGAACTGATTGTCGTGCGCGTCCTTGTAGAGGGCGATCTCCTCACCCAGACACCCCTTGCCAGCGGCGATCTCGGCGGCCAGTACCGGTCCGACCGAATCGAGCTCGGTGCAGGACTTCAGCACGACCGAGCCCAGCCTGGTGAACGTGCCACCGTTACCGTCCGCCACATGGACCGGAAACGCCTCGGCCAGGGGGATCATCGGCCGCTCCGCCGCACCAGCGACCGTCGCGGAGACGCGCGGTACGGGGGCGGACGTTGTCACCGCGGGCGCGGCAGCTTGTGCCGCTTGGAAAGTCATCGCTGCTGGTCAAGCCGCATATCGGTACTCGTTGATCGCTCCGCCGAGGATGCGGGTGCATACGAGTTTGCCGGGATGGCCGGGCCGGCGTTCGGCGGCGGCTTCCTCGCTCACGTCGGGCGGGAGTTGGTCTTGGGCCTGGTGAGGCCGGTGCCCGTTGTAGTGATCTTGGTACCGGCCGAGGACGCGACGCGCAGGGGCCTCGTTCACGATCAGCACGTGGTCCAGGGCTTCCCGCCGGATCGTGCCGATCACGCGGCAGTATGCCGGGGACGGCCGGCAGCTTCCGGGTCACCCTGTACAGCAGCGAGACGATCCCCACGACAGCGTCCCAGCTGCTACCGACGCTCCAGGACATGGGTACGCACCTGCAGCGATGACTTTCCGAGCGGTACACGGTCCGAGGCCAGCGCCCGCAGCACGGTGTTCCTGGAGATCCCCAGCTGCCGGGCCACCGGCCGAGCCGACAGCCCCTTTCGAGCGGCACACGTTACGGCAGCGAGGGGAGCCGGGCGAGGAAACCGGCGAGGACCTCGTTGAAATCCCCGGCGCGCTCCAGATTGGGCAGGTGCCCGGCCCCGTCGACAACCGCGAGGGTCGCGTCGGGGATCTGCTGCTGGAGCAACTCCGCATCCTGGACGGTGGTGAACGAATCGTCCCGGCCGACCACGACCAAAGCGGGAACGGCGATCCGATCGAGCATTCCGGTGTAATCCGGCCGTTCGGCGCGGCTGCGCAACGCCACGGCCGCACCCTCCGGCGGCGCCCCGCGCATCATGCGCAGCACGTGTTCAGCCACTGCGGGCTGGGCCTCGACGTTGTAGGGCGCCACCATCGAGGTGAGGACCTCATCGGCGTACCCGGCCATCCCCTCGGCCTCCAGCCGATCGGCGGTCTCGTACCGCCAGGCCCGCTTCTCCTCGGTGTCGGTCTGAGCGAACGAGTCCGCGATGAGCAAGGCACGCACCCGTTCGGGGAACAGTCGGTAGAACTCCAGGGCGAGCTGTCCTCCCATGGAGATCCCACCGACCACCGCGGAGCCCACGCCCAGATGGTCGAGCAGGGCGGCGAGGTCGCGGGCGTACTCCTCCCAGTGAGTCTTTCCCGGGACGACGGTGGTCTCGCCGAAACCGCGCAGATCCGGCACGATCAGCCGGTGCAGAGGCCCGGCGAACTTCACCAGCTGCGGCTCCCATAGGGTCCGGTCGAAGGGGTGACCGTGGATCAGCAGTACGGGCTCGCCGCTGCCCTCGTCCTCGTACCCCACCTGTATGCCGTTGACCGAGGTGATGGCCACTGATTCCTCCCGCGGATGGCCGGGTTGATCGCCCGACCTGTGAGTCGGGTCTCGACACGATCTTGCCGCAATGCCGTGCCCACCGGGCAATCGATAAGCACGCGCGCCAGTCTGCACAGACCGTGCCCGGACCGCACGGGCGTGTCCGGCGGATCACGACGACTCCCATGCAGGACGTGCTACGCCGTGCAAGGACGAGACAACCGCCTGACTACCATGACCTGCGCCTGTATACGGCGGCGGGAGAGGAAAAAATGGGGCTCTCCTGCTGTATGAGTGGGTCACTCTGTGGCGGGTTGGCGGCCGGGGAGGGTGGGCTTGTCGCCGGCGAGGGTGGGCACCTGTCCCCGAGTGGTGGGCAGATCAGGCCAGGTGGGCAAGGGGCACCGGACGCGCCGACTACTTCCCCACAGCACCCTCTACGACAGTCCGCCTCGAAGAACCGCCGGCCTTCGGCACCCGCCGCCTGGTCCCGGTCGCCGGCATCGTCCCGGACAACGCCCCTTGCACGGCGCGATCCAGGCCGTCTCCGACAACGCCCACCGGAGTCTCCGTTCATGACCGGCTGTGTGGGCCACTGAGCGGCGTTCACGTCCGGGCCGGGGAAGTTGCCCGGCGCCAAAGTACTCTCCCTGATCCACACTCCCGAGCAGACCAATCACTCGCCGGCCAGTGGATCAGAACTCACAAAACTGAGACAGCGTCACCCCGCACGCGATAACACCCCCACGACAGCAATACCCCACGGAAATCTCACCCTCATGACAGTGGCCCCACGCCCCTAAACCGCCACCCACCAGCAACAACACACCCAGACCCCACTGTCACTCACCCCACTGTCCCGAAACCGAGAGATCGCACCCGGGACCTCGCGGATCACCCGGCGGATCGCGGACACCAGCTGGGTGACGGTGTCCTGGGTGGCCACCGCATCGTCCAGGACCGTGGAGTCCAGCGCCCGGCGCTGCTTTCCCTTGAGCACGCCGGTGGCCGCCACCACCTCTTTGACCTTGGTGAAGATCCGCATCGGGTCGGGCGGGTGATGCGGAAGTACGGCATCGCCGGGCTGCGGCTGCGCAGGCGCCAGGTCACCACCGTGCCCGAACCGTCCGCCACACCGGTGCCGGACCTGCTTGGGCGCGACTTCACCGCGAGCGCGCCGAACCTCAAGTACGTCGGCGACATCACCTACCTGCCGGTGGGCGACGGCGAGTTCCTGTATCTGGCGACCGTGATCGACTGCTTCTCGCGCCGTCTGGTGGGCTGGTCGATCGCCGATCACATGCGCACCTCGCTGGTCGCCGACGCGCTCCGGACAGCTGCCCGGGCCCGCGGCAGCCTGGCCGGAGCCGTATTCCACAGCGATCACGGAGCGCAGTACACCTCCCGCCAATTCGCCGATATATGCGCCGAGTTGGGGGTGCGGCAGTCCATGGGCGCGGTCGGCACGAGCGCGGACAACGCGCTCGCCGAGAGCTTCAACGCGGCCCTCAAACGCGAGACGCTCCGCGGCGCCCGCCGCTTCGACGGGGCCCGCGCCTGCCGCCTGGCCGTCTTCCGCTGGACCACCCGCTACAACACCCGCCGACGACACTCGGCGAACGGACAGCAGGCACCGATCGCCTACGAGCAACAGTCAGCTACCCTGACACTCGCCGCATAACGACACGAACAGGTGTCCACCCCTCGGGGACAAGGCCCCCGGGCACGCCGACTGCTTCCCTGGCAGACCCTGCCGCGGCGGCTTGCCCTGCAGGTTGCCCTACAACTTGCCCGCCAGCTTGCTCTACAACTTGCCTCTCAACTTGCCCTACAACGTGCCTCAGCCGACCGGGCCGGGCAGGTGAAACCGCAGATCAGACCGGGTGGGCAAGGGGCGCCGAGTGCGCCGACTACTTCCCCACAGTGCCCTCTGCGGCAGTCCGCCTCGAGGAACCGCCGGCCTTCGGCACCCGCCGTCTGGTCCCGGTCGCCGGCGTCGTCCCGGACAACGCTCCTTGTACGGCGCGGTCCAGGCCGTATCCGACGATGCCCATCGGGGGTCTTCGTTCGGGGAATCGGAGGAGGCGCAGTGGGGCCGGCGCCTTGTGAAGCCCGCTCCGTAGAAGGTGACACCGGCTGCCCCGTCGCCACTGCCGGCACCCGGCCTGCCACCACGGCCCTGACCAGCGAATGTCTCCGTGGCCGCGCGCTGTGCGGCCACGGAGACACCGTCAGGTGGTGTCCGGGTACCGGCCCGGTCCGGCACGGCATGGCCGGGTCCGGTCGGCTCCGGGAAGGATCAGAACTGCAGCGCCCAGGAGTCGATGTATCCGATGTCGCCGGCGTAGGCGTCGGTGACCTGGAGTTTCCAGGTGCCCTTCGCCTTCTCGGAGGAGGCGTCGACCGGGAAGGTGCCGACCACGTTGTCGGCGCTGCCGCCGGTGCCGGTGTCCTTCAGCCGGTAGGCGGTCCCGTCGGGTGCGATCAGCTCCACCCGCAGGTCACCGCTCCAGGTGTGCTTGATGTCCACCTCCACGTGGAGGTTGGCGGGAGCGTTGTGGGGAACGCCGGTCACCCTGATCGGCGACTCGGCGACCGACCGGTCCGGGATTCCGTAGTCGGTGGTGTTCTCGAACCGCTTGCCGCTCGGCGCCGGCGGGGGTTCCGGAGCGCCTCCGCCGTCCTCGCCGACGTTGAGCAGCAGGTTCGGCGAGCCGGGGCCGGGGTCGGTGACGGCGGCGTAGGTCGCCCTGCCCGTCAGCGCGGAGGCGACCTGCTCCGGGGTGGCGGTGGAATCGTCCGCCAGGTGCAGCGCGGCGGCGCCGGCGACGTGCGGCGCGGCCATCGAGGTACCGGAGATGGTGTTGGTGGCACTGTCCGAGGTGTGCCAGGCCGAGGTGATGGAGGAGCCCGGGGCGAAGACGTCCAGCACCGAACCGTAGTTGGAGAAGGAGGACCGGGCGTCGGTGTTGGTGGTGGAGCCGACGGTCAGCGCCTCGGTGACACGGGCCGGCGAGGCGCTGGAGGCATCCGTGTTGGAGTTGCCCGCAGCCACCGCGTAGGTGACGCCGGAGGCGATGGAGGTGCGCACGGCGGTGTCCAGGGCGATGTTGGCGCCGCCGCCCAGGCTCATGTTGGCCACCGACGGGCCGGAGGCGTTGGCCGTCACCCAGTCGACACCGGCGATGACGCCGGCGGTGGTGCCCGAACCGGAGTTGTCCAGCACCCGCACGGCGACGATGTCGGCGTTCTTGGCGACGCCGTGGGAGGCGCCGGCGATGGTGCCGGCCACGTGGGTGCCGTGGCCGTTGCCGTCGTCGGCGATGGTGTCGCCGTCGACCGCGTCGTAGCCGTACCGGGCGCGTCCTGCGAAGTCGCCGTGGCTGATCCGCACCCCGGTGTCGATGACGTAGGCGGTGACGCCCTCACCGGCGGAGTCCGGGTAGGTGTAGGAGCCGTTCAGCGGGAGGGGCGCCTGGTCGATGCGGTCCAGGCCCCACGATGGCGGGGCGGGCTGGGTGCCGGTCGCCTGGACCGTCTGGTCCTGGACGACGAACTTCACCGCGGGGTCGGCGGCGAGCCGCTCCGCCTCCTCCTGCTCCATGGCGATGGCGTAGCCGTTCAGAGCGGCCGTGTAGGTGTGGGTGATCTCGCCGTCGAACTTCGCGACCAGCGCCTTGCCCTGCCGGGACGCGGCGTCGAAACCGGCCGCTTCCTTGAGGACGACGATGTAGCTGCCGTCGACGGCGCCGGGGCCGTCCGCGTTCAGGACCACGCCTTCGGCCGGTGCCGCGGCCGCCGGGAGTGCCGCCACCGCGCCGAGTGCCACGGCCGTGAGTATGGCCGTGCCGACACCGGCGATTCTGTGACGGGTCATGCGTCTGTCTGCCATCCGAGGGATCCTCCTCATACGGGTACACGGGTGCACGGCGGGTACCGATGCCGACCGGGGTGACCGGTCGGACCGGAGGACGGTGTCGCCCTGGCACGGGCAGCGCGAACACACCGGATCATTTGCTCATGCGCATGACAAATGAAGCCGCCTCGCCGCCTGCCGCACCGAACCGCCGTGACACAGCATCACCACTCGATGGCACTTACACAAGAACGCCTCCGACGGAACGCAAGGACCGCATCACCCCCACACCCCCTGCACGCATCACAAGAACCGGTAGCGGCACGCACCGGCACCGCCGAATCCCTCCGGCCTGCGCCGGGTCACCGGCCGGAAGAGGCCAGCCAGGCTGCCCACACGTCACCCTGCCCTGCCACCACGGCCCTGACCAGCGACAACACACCCCGCGCCATACCGACCGGCAACCAACTGACCCGCACCATCACCAAAAACGTCAGCCCCCAATCAGCGTCCGTGTCACCACCCGAAACCCCCACCACACCACGCTGAACAGCAGAAACCCGACACCTCCCGCACTGACATCACCCTGCCGACCCACCACCGAAAAAACTTACAGATCATCACGTTCGGTCCGCTGGTCACTGTCCGATGGTCAGGGACCAGCGGACCGGTGAGGGGGCCTCAACCTTCACCGTGGCTTGGGGCCTGGTCTGCTTCAGCGCCAGTTCGTTGTAGGTGCTGCTGACTTCGCCGTCGACACACTCGAGCGGAAAACTGAGCCCGACCGGGTCCACGGAGACGGTCAGAGTGCCCTCACCCTGGCAGTTGACCAGCACCGACAGAGCTCCGGGCCGGATGCCTCCCTCGATCGGCAGGGTCTGGCTGCCCCGCCCCGCGTCCACCGCGGCCAAGACGGTGCCCTCGAGGAGTTTCGGTGCGGTGGTGACCGACTCGCCGGGGATGTGCTCGGCCCGGTCCGACCGAGCACCGGAGGAGTGCGAGGGCGCGGAGGCCTGCGGGGTGGGGGCGGAGTCTGCCGGGCCGGTGGAGCAGCCGGCCAGCGCGGCGATCAGGCAGGCGCCCAGCAGAGCGGTACGGGTGCGCATGGCAGTTCTCCCCCTCGGTGAGAGGTTCAGTCCTCCCACAGGTACCAGCCCACCCGGTACGGCGAATAGCTGGTGATGGTCTTCTTCGTCGAGGTGGCGCAGTTGCTGTATATCTTGTAGCTGACGCCGGTGTGCTTGAGCCGGTTGAAGCTTCCCCTTGATGTTGGACACCTGGAGACTGGGACGTGAGGTTCCAGAGGAAGTAGTGCCAGGTGGGAAGTAAGAGCAACCGCAGCAGGCGGTATACGGAGGAGTTCAAACGCGACGCGGTCGCGCTGGTCCGGTCCTCCGGCAAGACCGTCACCGAGGTGGCCCGGGAACTCGGCGTCAGCGCCGAAGGGCTGCGCAACTGGGTCAGGCAGGACCAGGTCGACCGGGGCCAGGGGGCACCGGGCGAGCTGACGACGGCCGAGCGCGAAGAGCTGCGCCGGCTGCGCAAGTTGGCCCGTGAGCAGGCCGAGACGATCGAGGTGCTGCGAAAAGCGGCGGTCTTCTTCGCGAAGGAGAGCGATCGATGACCGCGGTGTATGCGTTCATCGAAGCGGAGAAGACCACCCACAACGTCGCTCTGCTGTGCCGGCTGTTGAAGGTGGCCCGCTCCTCGTTCTACGCCTGGCGGGCCGGCGAGCAGGCCCGCCAGGCGAGGCAGGCCGCCGACGACGCCCTGGCTCACGAGATCACCGTGCTGCACATCGCCTCCAAGCACACCTACGGCGTCCCCAGGATCCACGCCGCACTGCGCCGACTGGGGCGTTGGGTCAACCACAAGCGAGTAGAGCGGGTCATGCGCGAGCGCGACATCGCCGGCGTCACCCGTCGCAGACGCCAGGGCCTGACCCGGCCGGCGAAGAGGGCCGTGCCCGCAGCCGATCTGCTCGGCCGCGACTTCACCGCCCCCGCACCCGGCATGCGGCTGGTGGGCGACATCACCTTCATCGCCACCGAGGAGGGCCGGCTCTACCTGGCGACCTGGCTCGATCTGGCCACCCGCGAGATCGTCGGTTACTCGATGGCCGACCACCACCGGGCGTCCCTGGTCCTCGACGCGCTGGCGATGGCCGCCGGCCGCGGTCGGCTCCAGCCGGGCTGCATCGTGCACTCGGATCGCGGCAGTGAGTACACGTCTGAGGAACTCCGGCAAGAGATAGGCCGGTTGAAGCTGCGGCAGAGCATGGGCCGGACTGGCTCGTGCTTCGATAATGCCGTCGCCGAGTCGTTCTTCGCGGTGCTGAAGGAAGAGATCGGCACCCGCCGCTGGCCCGACCGGGCCACCGCCCGCGCCGAGATCTTCGCCTTTATCGAGACCTTCTACAACCGCAAGCGGCTACGGAAGCATCCGCACTGGGGCTACCTGACCCCGCTGGAGATCCGGCAGCGGCACGAGCAAGGACACGCCCTCGTGGCGTAAGCATCGAGTGTCCAACGTCACGGGGAAAGTCCAACCGGAGCCTGCGCCAGCTCGCCGGCCTGGACACGAGCGCGCAGGCCCGGCGGCTCACCTGGAACCGTGCGTTCTTCGACCGGCGTTCCCTGCTGCGCACCGCCATCCGCAAGTACCGCAACAACCGCCCCCGGTACGCCCGGCAGGTCGCCGAGACGGCCGCTCCGGGCGCGTCCACGTCGTACCGCTCCTCACCGCGGCGCATCGCGGCCGCCGGGGCCTGGTCGGCGCTTGCTGCGCTGCCCGCCGCTCCGGTCAGCGTTCCAGTGCGGGCAGGTGGGCCAGGCCGGTGTCGAACATGATGCGGTCGAAGAACTCATGCTCCAGCGCGGCGTCCTTCCGGACGTGCTCTTCCGCCTGCTGGAGGCGGAACCGGGCTCGATCGCCGTCTCCGCGCGCACCGGAGACGGTATCGAGGCCCTGCGGGACCTTGTCGACGCCCTTCTGCCGCACCCCGAGGTGGAGATCGAGGCCATGGTCCCCTACACCCAGGGCAGCCTGGTCGCACGGGCCCACCAGGAGGGCGAGGTGCTCTCGGCCGAGCACACCGAGCAAGGGACCCTGCTCAAGGCGAAGGTGGGGCCGGAACTGGCGTCCGTGCTACGGGCCTACCCCCAGCCGTGACCCGAGTGGGAGGGCCGGGAGGCGGACCCGGCCCTCCCACCCTGGGCTCCGGCCAGACCGGTTGCCGGTGCAGCCTCGTACCGCCTACGCTGACGGCATGGGTTCCCTGTGATCGGTACGTGTGGTCCGCGAAGGCGTGGGACGTCGAGCCTGGCTCCGTCACCGCGCCCCGCCGTGCACCCCTGAGGAAACAACCGCACCGCGATCCTTCGCCGTGCGGTATTCCCACCGAACGGATCCCCTCCCGACGGTCTGCTGTGTGCGCGGCGACATCACTCAAACCAGTGACGATCAGGAGGACTCCTGCGTGTCGACAGCGCAACTCGCCCTGCATGACATCACCAAGCGTTACCAGGACCACGTCGTACTCGACCGGATCGGCGTCACGATCAAGCCGGGCGAGAAGGTGGGTGTCATCGGGGACAACGGATCCGGCAAGTCCACGCTGATCAAACTCATCGCCGGGCAGGAACAGCCCGACAACGGTGCGCTCACCGTAGTCGCGCCCGGTGGCGTCGGCTATCTGGCCCAGACACTGGAGCTGCCGCTGGACGCCACGGTCCAGGACGCCGTCGATCTGGCCCTGGCCGACCTGCGGGAACTGGAGGAGGGCATGCGCCGGGCCGAGGCCGAACTGGCCGAAAGGCCGCACCAGGAAGAGCAGGATGCCGAACTCGCCGCCCTCCTGGAGGGCTACGCCGTGTTGGTCGACCGGTACCAGGCCCGGGGCGGCTACGAGGCCGACTCCCGGGTGGAGATCGCGCTGCACGGACTCGGGCTGCCCGGGCTGGACCGCGGCCGACGGCTGGGCACCCTGTCCGGTGGCGAGCGGTCGCGCCTCGCCCTGGCCGCGACTCTGGCCTCGGAACCCGAACTGCTGCTGCTGGACGAGCCGACCAACGACCTGGACGACCGGGCCGTGGGCTGGCTGGAGGAACACCTGCGGAGGCACAAGGGCACCGTCGTCGCAGTCACCCACGACCGGCTGTTCCTCGACCGGCTCACGACCACGATCCTGGAGGTCGACTCCGGCACGGTGGCCCGCTACGGCAACGGCTACGAGGGCTATCTGGCGGCCAAGGCGGCCGAACGACAGCGTCGGCTGCTGGAGTACGAGCAGTGGCGCGCCGAACTGGACCGCAGTCGCGAGCTGATCACGTCCAACGTGGCACGGCTGGACAACATCCCGCGCAAGCTTCCCTTCGCCGTCTTCGGCGCCGGGCAGTTCCGGATGCGCGGCCGGGGCCACGGCGCGATGGTGCGGATCCGCAACGCCAAGGAACGGGTCGCACGGCTGACCGAGAACCCCGTCGCGCCGCCGCCCGAGCCGCTCACCTTCACCGCGGAGATCACCACCGAGGCCGCGCAACCGGAGGAGACGGTGGCCGAGCTCACCGGCGTACGGGTGGACGACCGGCTCGGCATCGACTCCCTGCGCCTTGGGCCCGGTGAACGGCTGCTGATCACCGGCCCCAACGGGGCCGGCAAGACGACGCTGCTGCGGGTGCTCTCCGGGGAGCTGACACCCGACAGCGGATCGGTGCGGGTGTCGGGCCGGGTCGGGCATCTGAGGCAGGAACAGGCACCATGGCCGACGGGGACGACAGTGCTTCAGGCCTTCAGCAGTGGACGGGTCGGCGACATCGACGAACACACCGAGGCGCTGCTCTCGCTCGGGCTGTTCAGCCCGGACGACCTGCGGCAGCGGGTGGAGGAGCTGTCGTACGGGCAGCGACGCCGCATCGAACTGGCCCGGCTGGTGACCGAGCCGGTGGACCTGCTGCTGCTGGACGAGCCCACCAACCATCTCTCGCCCGCGCTCGTCGAGGAACTGGAGGCGGCGCTGACCGGCTATCAGGGCACGGTGGTCGTTGTCACCCACGACCGGCGCATGCGGTCCCGCTTCAACGGCGCCCACCTGACGCTGCGTAACGGGCTCGTGGCCGAGTTCACCGCCGCCTGATCGCTGGGCGCGGTACGGAGGGACGGCCGACAGGGTCCGTCCCTCCGTCCGATCAGAGGCGGACGGGTAGGTTTTTCGGGGCGCCGCCCGCTGGTGCGAATCTGCACCGGAAGGACACCCCGCGACCAGCAGCAACCTCACCAACTGTCACCGCAAAAACCGCACCCCGAGGTCACCACCACCCCACGGCGAACCCCCAGCCCACCGCCCCGACACCAGCGCTGGAAGGCACTGGTGTCACCACTGCAGAAACCGGTGACCTCGAGACGCATATTGGCAGTTGTGAGCCAACTCGTAGTCGCCGGATCGAGAGACGCCTGCGCCCCGGCCATTGAGGCGGCCGGGGCGCAGGCGGGGGCGAGGGTGCGCTACGCGGTCCCCTCGCCCCCGCCCCTCTCTCGGTGGGATTCTGGGGTGTAGGCGATCAGGTCGCCCGGCCGGCAGTCCAGCGCCTTGCAGATGGCGCCAAGGGTGGTCCAGATGATGCCGGACGCCCTGCCGTTCTTGAGCTTGGTGAGGTTGACCCGGCTGATGCCGGTCCTTCGCGACAGCTCGGAAACGGTGACGCCCCGATCCTCCAGCACCTTGTCGAGGGTGACGTGGATGCCGTGGCCACCTGCCGCGTCGGCGGCGTTCGTCTCGGGTGCGGCCTGGTGTGCGCTGGTCATACGACATCGACCTGGCGGTCGTAGGCCGCCTTGCCCTTGCGGTAGACGTCGACGAAGACGTACAGGATGAGGGCGACCGGGATCATGAGGAAGGTGGCTGGCACGTCCCAGGTCACGGTGACGTCGGCGCTGCCGGTGGACAGCAGGTTCGGGAGGGCGAGTTCGGCGCCGAACGCAGCCATCCAGAGCGGGAGCGTCGCGATGGATGCAATCTTCAGGCGGGTGTTGTCCTTGTCCGTGAACCGGTGCTCGGGGGCGTACATTTGGGCCCTCACTCCCCAGATCGCCCAGACGAGGAGAGCGAGAGCGACGCCGATGAGGACGCCGGGGAGGGCGAGGAGGAGGCGTTCCCACTGGGTGGAGTCGAGTTCGACGGTGACGGCGCTGACTTGTCCTGCGATCCCTGGGACGTGGACCTGAGCGGCCTCACGCTCGCTGAGTAGCACGTTGACGCGGGCCTGGAAGGCGTTCTGGATGCCGATGCCGACGCACACCGCGGGGGCGAGGAGCAGCGGAAGGTTCGCGCCGGCCACCGCCCACTTCCATCCGCGCGTGAGCGAGACCGGCTCGTCGGGGGAGGGCGGGTCGCTGTGGCGGGCGTCGGGGGAGGGCGCCTTGTTCGAGCTGGGCACGGATTGGTCTCCTCAGGTGTAACGGGTGCGATTGCACCTGCCCAAGGTAGCAACGCCTCCCGTTACATGCAATGCCTGGCGTTACATGCTTGGGTGGCGTGCCGCGCCGGCCGCCGGCGACCCGATGCCCGCACGCCCAATCACCGGGCGCCGCGCCCTGGGCGCCGGCCCCGGCGGTAATCCGCAGCCACCCACAACCGAACGCACAGCTGCGCAGCCTCCCGCGGTCTGATGGCGCAGCCCGGCCCTACAAATCGAACTCCAGGTGCTCGACGTCGGTGAACTCCACCTCCAGGCCGTGGGCGCGGCGGCCGCCGTCGCGGAAGTAGACCTCGCCCGGGCCTTCGGCGGCGAGGTCGCGTAGCTGCTGTTCGCCGGCGCCGGTGTCCTGGGCGTCGAAGAGGCGGGCCGCGTGGTGGGGCGGCAGGGCGAGGGTGAGGCGGCGGAGGCGGGCGTCGTCGGTGGTGCCGGGGGCGGCGGTGAAGCCGAACCGGGCGCGGGTGTCGACGACCAGGCCGGTGCTGGTGGCCGCTTGCTTCCGGGCGCGTTCGCGGATGCGGGGCTGCCACCGGGCGCGCACCGCGTCCTCCAGACGCCGCGCGAGGTCCGTGCGGGGCCGGCGGATCTGATCCTTCACATACCGCTCCACGGTGCGCTGCGAGACGCCGAGCGCGTCGGCCTGATGGTGTCGGCGAGGAGAAGGGGCAACGCTTGGCGGGGAGTTCTGGGAACGCTTGAGCGGGCTCGACACCGCAGAAATGCCGGCGGGTTCCAGCAGTACCGCCGATCGGTCAAGCCGCTTCAGCAGCACGTATCCGTGCCGGGCGAGCAACTGCGTAGCCGGTCGGCCGGGGGCAGGCCCGGGCTGGTCCCCGGACTGCCCCGTGCTCCACGGCCCGCTGGTGACTGCGAAGAGCGTTCAGTGCCTCGTCTCGGCGGCCAGGAAGGCGCTCAGGCTGTCGAGGAGCATGGTGCTGCCCTGCTCGGCCATGTCGCGTTCCTGAACGGTGTCACAGGTCTGGCGGAGCACGATCTGCGTGCGGCGGCCGTCCTGCTCGTCGAGTTCCATGGTCATGGCTGCGGGCTCGGGCTTGCCGGGTACGTCCATGCCGATCACCAGACGGCGGTTCTCGGCGACCTCGAGATAGGAGCCGGTCAGCGGGAATTGTCCGCCGTCGGGGGTGAGCATCGTCGCCTTCCACGCTCCGCCCGGCCGTACGTCCATCTCGACGGAGCCGGCAGCGGCGCCTGCCCACCGGGCGTACTGCTCGGCGGTGGTCCACGCGCGCCACACCTGCGCCACGGGGGTCTCCAGCGTTCGGGTCAACGTGTAGGAGAAGCCGTTGGCCGCGGTGGTCTGCTCAGTGCTCATGTCTCGTCTCCTGGTCTCGCCCCTGGCCGGGGTGTCACACCGGTAGACACCCGCGGGCGCGGAAACTCATCGGTGTGCTGCGACCTCTCGGCTTCCTGCCGGCAGACCACCCGGGGGATCCATCGCCTCAGGACTGTGCAATCCGATGCCCGCACCATCCCCGTGTCAGCGGCAAACCGTCACGCGCCCCCACCGCGGCCAGCGGAAAGACGGCCGGCAGCGACCGACGGCGACCGCCGGCCACCGGCACTGACACGACGCCGACACATCACGCGGGGCGCAGACACCTCGGTGAACACCCAGGCGCCGCTGACCGGCAGGTCTGGAGGCTGATCGGCGCGCAGGCGGCCGGGCAGCGCCGCCGCCCTCCTCCCCTCCGCACGACCCGCAACGGCCCCGAACCCGCCCCCTGCGCCGAAGCCATCCGCCCCCACCTGCCCCGCCGACCAGCACCAACTACTGAGCCGTGATACCGATCGGCACCGACCTGGCGATTGGTCAAAAACGTCAGCGTGAAACCGGCAACCGGTGTCAGCGGCGTAACACCGGCCGTCACCCTCCCGACCAGGGCCGACACCACCCCGGATCACTGACACCTCAGCACCGAAACCACACCGACAAACCGACGCAGATCATCAGCCGTGGACGTCCTCGCTGACGCCGTGCACGTCGGCGCCGGGTTCCCCTCGGCCCAGGTGGCGATGCGGCCGATGCGGTGGGCGCCGGTGTCCGGGCCGAGCGGCAGCCCGGTGCCGACGTGGGCGACGGGCTCGGCGGTCAGCCGTCCAGGCGCGCGTACTGCCGCTCGACGGTCTTCGAACTCCACTCTCCCAGCGCCCAGTCGATCGCATAGGAAACCGCGAACAGCGCCAGGAACTCGACACCGAGGAGGGCCACCAGCCCGAGCGTGCCCTGGACCGCGAAGGGGAGGGCGGAGGTCAGCTCCTGCGTGTCCCCGAGCGCCAGGCCGGCAAGGCTGAGGCCGGTGAGAACCGCGGCGAACAGGAGCGCCCCGCGCAGGTAGGCGCGCCGCCTCTGGCGACGGCTTGATGCGTCCGCGCCGGTGGGAAGCTCGACCCCCATGAGGGAGCGGGGGGCCTCGGCGCCCAGCACGCGCTGCACCAGCGCGAACACTCCCGCGCCGCCGACGAGGACCAGGATCGCCGCGGTGTTCGTCACCTCCTTGGTCCGGATGTACTCCCAGACGAGCACCCCGAGGGCCGCGAACATGACGGCGCCCAGGGCGACGAGGGCCGATCTGCCCGCCTTGAGGTGCTGACGCTCATCCATGGTGTCCGTGCGCTCCTTCTTCCCAGAACAGGGAGTTGAGATCGGTCTCCAGTGCCCGGCAGATGGCGACACACAGGCTGAGGGTCGGGTTGTGAGTACCCGCCTCGATCATGGAGATCGTCTGCCGGGTGACCCCGACCTGTCCGGCCAGGTCGGCTTGGGTCATGCCGAGTGCCACCCGCTTGAGCTTCATGCGCGTGTTCACGCGCCGAGGCTCGCGGGCGCTTCGAATCGCGGCCATGCGTCTTGTATACCCGACATGGTGTCGGGTATACAAGACATTCGGATGGCCTTGGGTGCGACCTCTCGGCTCCATGCCGGCGAACCACCCGGGGATACACCGCCGCATGACAGTGAAATCCGGCGCCTGCGCCACCCCGATGTCCAGCGGCGGACCGTCACCCGCCCCCACCGTGACCAGCAGGAAGATGGCCAGCAGCAGGCGCGTACCGCGTCCTGAAGGCGCTGCGCGAGGTCCGCGCGGGGGCCGGTCAGCCCACGTGACCACGCCCATCAGGGGACACGCAGGAGTCCGGCTGATCGCCGGGGGCTTCGCCCGGCCGGGGTGCCCCGGTCGCCGGGGTCGGGGAGGCGGCGGAGACTGAAGGCCGGCTTCTGTCCAGGAACCTCCCGGAGCGCAGGAGAATGGGCCCCACTCGTGCGTCACCGCCCCGTCAGATGCGGTGGTTTCGTTGGCTGCCCGCCGCGCTGATCCTCGGCGTGTTCGTCCTCGACCTCCTCACCCCGCCCCATGTGAGGGTGTTCCTCCTGCTGGCGGCTGTTCCCGTGCTGGTCGCGCCCTGGCTCTCCCTGGCCGGGACGATCGCCACCGGCGGGGCGGCGCTCCTCGCCGCGGTAGCCCTGCCGCTGGTGCGAGGCAGGCTGCCGTTCGGCGTCGAGGACATCGTCCCGTTCTCCACCTTCGTGACCCTGACCCTCCTGGCCGCGGTGGTCAACCGGCTGCTGGCCCGCGAGCGGCGGCAGTTGAAGACCGCCCGCGAGGTCGCCGAGGCCGTCCAGCTGGCGGTGCTTCCCTCCCCGCCCCACCGGATCGGGCCGCTGGCCGTGGCCGTCCGGTACGAGGCCGCCACGCGGGAGGCCGCCATCGGGGGCGACCTGTACGCGATCCACTCCACCCCCTACGGCACCCGGCTGATGATCGCCGACGTCCTGGGCAAGGGCCTGGGCGCGGTCCGGACCGTCAACGCGCTGCTGGGCACCTTCCACGAGGCCACCCTCCACATTTCGGACCTGTCCGGCGTGGTCCGCCGCCTGGAGGAACGGATCCAGGAGACCAACGCCGCCGAGAACGGAGGAGAAGCCGAGAGGTTCGCCACCGCCGTCATCGCCGAACTCTCCGCCGACGGCTCCACCCTGCACGTGGCCAACCGGGTACACCCGGCGCCGTTGCTGGTCCACCGCGGCCGGGCCCGCCCGCTGGAGCCGGGTGTGCCCTCGCTGCCGCTGGGTCTGGCCGACCTCGGCAGCCCGAACGTCCTCCCGGACGTCCCGGTCGACCGGTACACCCTGCCCGCGGGCGCGGTCCTGGTGCTGTTCACCGACGGCGTCGTCGAGGCCCGCGACCACCGCGGGATCTTCTACGACCCCGTCCCGCGGCTGTCCCACCCCCTCCCACCGGACCCGAACCACGTGCTGGACGCCCTGCTCGCCGACCTGCACCGGCACGCCGCAGGACACCTCGACGACGACGTCGCGCTCCTCGCCATCGGCCTGCCCCGCCACGCGAACGACGGCCCCGGCGAGGCCCCGGCCGCCCACCGGAGGAAAACAGCCCACAGCCGGCGCGTGTGAGGAAATCCACGACTGTGCTGCGCAATCCCTCGGGGCCGCGGGACCGCACTTTGCGGCCTGCGGCGACGCGGCCACGCTCGGCGCTCCAAGCGGCTGTTCCCACGGGGCCGGCGTTCGTGCGGGTCGTCGAGCGCGCTCCTCTCCTCGTTGCGTCCAGACATTCACACGGGCCCGGGAGCGAGTCGGCCGTTCAGGAGGCGGGGGGCGAGGGCCGCGCCGAGGGTGGCGACGGTCGAGCAGCCGGTCACGACGGCCCAGGCGAGGGGGCCGAGAGGGGTGCAGCCGAAGAAGTGGCTGAGGCCGGGGGTTTGCACGACGGCGATGAGGGCGGCGGCGGACACGATCCCGGTCGC
>NZ_JAESIF010000081.1:0-24015 GCF_016757295.1 Streptomyces sp. M2CJ-2
GGCGGGCGGAGGAGCTCGCAGAGGCTCAGTGACCCGGCAGTGGGCAGTGACTTTCCACTCGGAGCGTCACTGCCCGCCCTCACTGGCGTTGATCAGCGAAAACGGCGATCAAGTGAGGCAGTGAGGCCGCTCCCAGTGCCCTTCCAGAGGGCCCGAAAGCGGCCTCTCTGGCGTTCACCACAGCCTCACTCACTGGCGCGGGCATGAACCAGTCCTACAAAGGGGAGAGACCGCACCATGAGCGATGACCTCGTCGAGGATGTGAACGAGCCTGACGGCACTGCCGAACTCCGACGCCTGCAGGACAAGTATCGCAAGCAGAACATCGCCAACGACCGCGCCCGCGAGCTGGTAGAGGAAGACATCAACAGCGGCCGGTACAGCGATGAGCAAGCAGACGAGATCAGCCGGTCATTCGAGCAGTCATGCCGTGAAGTCCTCGACCGCATCCAAGACGAAATCGAAGCGCACTGCAGGGCCTACAACCTGCACAGCACTGCGTCACAATGGGCTGATGAGTGAGCAGGTCCCGCCCGGCTACTACGGCACCCGCGACGTCGCCCGCGCCCTCGGCATCAGTCCCGAAGGCGTCCGCAAGATCGTTCAGCGCGGCCGGCTGAAGCGATCCGGCGGCAGCCCGCGCCAACCCTGGTACGCCGCCGCAGACGTCGCCGCCCTGGCCGCCGAACGCCGCACCCTTGACGCTGCTTGACCGCAGGTCAGACGACGTGTCACGATCGCGGTGCACCACTGTGCCCACATGAGGCACCACAGACACCCCAAGGCCCCGCCCACCAGCGGGGCCTTACGCATGCCCCACCCCCTGACCCACCCCCCAGGAGAGACCCCCGGGAGGTACCCCCTCCCCGAGCACCCCCCCGGGAGGTACCCCCCGTGCCCACCCGGCCCCCCACCCGATGCGCCCACCCAGGGTGCCGTGCCCTCGTCCCCCAAGGCCGATGCGACCAGCACCAGCGCATCTCATGGGCAGGCAGGGACGACAAGGCAGCGCGCTACGGGATCAGCTCAGGCAGATGGCGCACGCTCAAGCGACGCGTCACCATCCGCGACAACGGATGCTGCTACCGATGCGGCATCGAGCAGCCTGACCGCGAGGACGATCCCGACGGCGAGCACCAGCACGAGCTGGACCACATCAGACCGATCAGCGAAGGCGGAGCAGTCGAGGACCTCGACAACCTCGGACTGATCTGTATCGACTGCCACCTGATCAAGAGTAAGGCAGAGGCCGCGCGCGCCAACAGGGCACGCCGCAGGCCTCGCTGACCCGCTGGAGGCCAACATGGCAGCCCAAGAGCCCCTGCGAGCCTCCCAGGAGGCCGTCCAGAGCCTTCCGGAGGCTTCCCGTGGGCCGATCACAGCTCTCGTGGCCGCCGAGCTGGCCGACGAGCTGATCGCAACGGCCAACGCAGACCGTCACGCGTTCACCTGCGGGGACACGGTCGACGAAGTGGCCGCATGGCTCCGAGGCCACCGCGCCCCCAACCCCACCCCGGGGGAAGGGGAGTCTGGATCGCTGGACTGATCGCCAGGGGGCCCGGCGCCGTCAGCTCGGCGCGTGCGTGCACAGAATCTTGAAGGGGGGTCTACCCGATGGGAAGGACCGCTCAGCCCGCCGCCCTGAAGTTGATCAAGGGCCGGGCGCCCGGCAAGGACTCCGCAGGCCGCGACGTCAACCCCGGGCCCGCGTTCAAGCGGCTCCCGCCCGAGGCGCCGGACTGGCTCTCGGACGAGGCCCGCGCCGAGTGGGACCGCGTCGTTCCTGGCCTGTCCCGGCTCGACTTGCTCAAGCCCGAGGACCGGGCGTCGCTGGCCGCGTACTGCGAGGCGTGGGCGACGTTCCGGGAGGCAACGGAGACCGTGGCGCGGGAGGGGCTGACGTTCGAGGCGAAGCAGGGCACCCTGCCGCACCCGGCGGTCGGCATCGCGCGCGCGGCCGGCCGTGAGCTGCGTGCGTGGGCTGCCCACTTCGGGCTGACTCCGTCGACGGAGCAGCAGCTGGCGAGGGGGTCGGAGCATGAGCCGGACCCCGACAACCCGTTCGGGTAAGACGACCCCGGCCGCGTACCTCGATGACGAGCTGCTCGCCGAGCTGAAGCTCAGCCCCGAAGTCGCCTGGTACCTGGCCGAGCGCGGGATCCCGCTGCCGGACTGCCCGCCGCTGATCAAGACGCCGGAGCCCCGCGAGGAGCCGGGCGCCGTGTTCGATGCCGAACGCGTCGACAAGGTGCTGCGGGCGTTCGACCAGCTGCGGCACACCCAGGGCGCGCTCGCCGGGCAGCCTCTGCGGCCGGACCCCTGGCAGATCGCCTACATCCTGGCGCCCATTTTCGGGTGGGTGCACTGGGACGACGACGCCGACATGTACGTGCGGATCATCCGCGAGGTCTACGTCGACGTGCCGCGCAAGAATGGCAAAACCACTTTGGCCGGCGGGATCGCGCTGTACCTGATGGCGGCGGACGGGGAGCCGGGCGCGCAGGTCATCACGGCTGCGGTGACGAAGGAGCAGGCGGGGCTGCTGTTCAAGCCGGTGAAGGCGATCGTGGAGAAGTCGCCCGCGCTGAAGCGGGTGATGCAGCCGCTGGCCGGGGTGATCCTGCACCCCAAGACGGACTCGTACTTCAAGCCGGTGTCCAGCTTGGCGGGCGCGCAGCACGGTCTGAACCTGCACGGCGGCATCGTCGACGAGCTGCACGAGCACAAGAGCCCGGAGCTGGTGGAGACGATCGAGTCCGGGACCGGCTCACGCCGCCAGCCTCTGATCTTCATCATCACGACGGCGGACGCCGGCAAGAAGGAGTCGGTCTACGGCCGTAAGCGCGAGCGGATCGAGCAGCTGGCCCGCGGCGCCTTCACCGCTCCGGCCGTGTACGGCGTCGTCTTCGCCGCGACTCGTGAGGATGACCCGTTCGAGGAGGCAACGTGGCGGAAGGCGAACCCGGGCTACGGCGTCAGCCCGACGCGGGCGTACCTGCGGACGGCAGCGGACAAGGCGAAGCAGTCCCCGGCCGAACTGGCGTCGTTCCTGCGCCTGCACTTGGGCGTCCGGACGAAGCAGGTCACGAAGTTCCTGACGCTCGATTCGTGGAAGGCGAACGGCGCCCTAGTCGACGAGGTGAAGCTGCGCGGCCGCGAAGCCTACGGCGGCCTGGACCTCGGCGCGGTCTCCGACCTGAACGCGCTGGTGTGGCTGTTCCCGGACGACGAGGACGGCAGCCTGGACATGGTGGTCAGGTTCTGGACGCCGGAGGAGAACATCAAGGACCTGGACCGGCGGACAGACAAGAACGCCTCGGTGTGGGTGCGTGAGGGCTGGCTGAAGACGACACCGGGCAACGTCACCGACTACGGCGTGATCGGCAAGCAGATCCGCAAGGATCTGGACTCCTTCGACGTGAAGTCGCTGGGCTACGACCGTTGGTCGTCCACCCCGTTGACGAACGACCTGGAGAACGACCGGGCGCCGATGGTCGGCGTCGGCCAGGGCTACAAGTCCATGTCGCCCGCGCTGAAGGCCGTACAGCGGCTGCTGCTGATGGGACAGAAGCAGGTCCGCGAGGGCGGCCGGCCGATGCTCCGGCACGAGGGCAACCCGGTGATGGCGTGGATGGTCGACAACCTGGCCGTCGCCATGGACAGCGCGGGGAATGTGAAGCCGGACAAGGCCAGCGCTGGCGACAAGATCGACGGCGTGTCCGCGCTGTGCGACGCGATGTCCGAGGTCCTCGCCCGCCCGCCCGTGCGCCGGTCCGCCTACGAGGACAGCGAGTTCGAAGCGATCTGAGAGAGGGGGCGGACATGCGCTGGTGGCCGCGCCGTAAGACTCCTGCCTCCGGGCAGGTCATCGACCAGGACGGGGTGCCCGTGCTCGCCAAGGCCGCCGAGGCCTTCCAGGACCTGAACCAGCTGGGCGGGTACCTCGCCGCGAACGGCATCCGCGTAGTGGACCCGGGCGTGCCGCTGTCCCAGTACGCCGACACCGCGGCGGCCGCGCATGTGTGGGAGACCCAGCCCTCCGTGCGGAAGGTCGTCGACTATGTGGCCAGACAGCTGTGCACCATCCCCTGGCACGTCTACGAGCGCGTCTCGGACACGGACCGGAGGCGCGTCACCGACCACCCGCTGGCGCAGCTGCTCGCGCAGCCCGCGCCGATGCGGTCGCCCGCGCGGCTGTGGCACGCGACGCTGGTGGACTGGCTGATCTACGACCGGTGGTGCCAGCAGGTCCTGCCCAGCGCGGACACCGCGAGCGGGTTCGAGCTGCGCCGCAAGCCCGCCCGCCGCTTCCACATCCTGGCCGACGACGACGACCAGGCGGACGCCCTGCACCTGATCTCTTCAACGGGACGTGCGGAGGTCGTGACGCTGCCCGCCCCGTACCTGTACGACCACGGCTACTCCACGGTCGGTGCGGACGGGACGTCGCCGATGATGACGCTCCGGCAGATCCTCGCCGAGCAGGCCGAAGCCGTGGAGTGGCGGCGCTCGGTGTGGAAGAACGGCGCCCGGGTCCCGGCCGTCATCGAACGCCCGGCGGACGCGCCGGCCTGGTCCAAGACGGCCAAGGAGCGGTTCCAGGCCGCGTTCAACGCGTTCATGGGGCGCGGGTCGTCCGTCGGCGGTACGCCGATCCTTGAGGACGGCATGCGCCTGGTCACGGTGAACGCCTTCAACCCGCAGGAGACACAGGACATCGAGGGCCGCAAGCTCACCGACGCCGAGGTGGCGAGCGCGTACCACATCGCGCCGGAGCTGGTCGGCGCCCGTGAGGGCACGTTCTCCAACATCGACGCCTTCCGGCAGATGCTGTTCACCATCTCGCTGGGCCCGTATGTGACGCAGTGGCAGGACGTCCTGAACTCCATGCTGGTGCCGATGCTCGCCCCCGGCTCCAACCTGTACGTGGAGGCGAACCTGGAGGCCAAGCTGCGCGGCTCCTTCACGGAGCAGGCCGCGCTGCTGCAGACCGCCGTGGGCGCCCCCTACATGCTGAGGAGCGAGGCCCGCGCGGTGCAGAACCTGCCGCACGTGGACGGCACGGACGACCTGATTACGCCGCTCAACGTGGTGGTTGGCGGCCTGGCGTCGCCGCGGGACACGGCGCCGGAGAGTCTCCCAAAAGGGCAGGGCCGCCCCGCGTGAAGGCGACGGAGCGGCCGGAGGACCTGGGCACGTTCGAGACGGAACGCGACGCCTACGCGGCCGCGCTCACCGGCTGGGCGGAGCGGCAGGCTGACGGCCTGCTGGAGCGGGCGGACGCCAAGGCGGACGGGCCGCCCGACTTCTACGACCTGTGGGCCGCGTCCAGTCCCGAGCGTCAGGCGCAGCTGGCCGCGCTGATGGCGGGGTACGGGTTTCGGCTGGCGCAGGTCGGCGCCTGGTCCGTCCTCGGCATCTGGAATCCGGAGGCGGACGGCTGGGACCCGGGGGTGATGGAGGCGTGGCTGGCGAAGGCCGCCGAGTCGCACGCCGCCGAGTACGAGCAGGCCGCCTACACCGCGGCGACGGCGGCCGTCCGCGAAGAGGGCGACTGGCGCGACAACCTCAAGGCCGGTCTGGCGTCGTGGGTCGTCGCGGCCGGCATGCGCGCGGTGACCGCCGCGACGGAAGCCCGCAGCTTCGGCAGCCACGATGCGGCCGGCGCCTCCGGGCTGACGCACAAGGTGTGGCGGACCGGGGGGAAGAACCCGCGCGCGAGCCACGTGCGGATGAACGGCGAGAGCGTCGAGCTGGGCCAGACCTTCAGCAACCGCCTGCGCTGGCCCGGCGACGCGAACGGCGACGCTGACGAGACCGCGAACTGCAACTGCCGACTCGACTACGAGAGGGGGGTCTGACGTGCCCCGCACCAAGGAAGCACAGGCCCGGATCAAAGCCGCCGGCCCCGCCGACGGGTTGCAGGAAGGCCAGTTCCGGGCGCTCGTCTCGGTGTTCGGCAACGAGGACTCCATGGGCGACGTCATCGCCCCCGGCGCGTTCGCCCAGGTCCTCGCCGAGTGGAAGGCCTCCGGCGACCCGATCCCCGTGGTGTGGAGCCACAAGTGGGGCGACCCGTTCGCCCACATCGGCTCCGTTCTGGAGGCCACCGAGACGCCCGACGGGCTGGAGGTCCTCGCACAGATCGAGGACATGGACACCAACCCCACGGCCAAGCACGTGCACGGCCTGCTCAAGGGCCGCCGCATCAAGCAGTTCAGCTTCGCCTACGACGTCGGGGAAGGGGCCTACGTCGAAACCGACGACCTCGCCGCGCATCCGTGGGGCGACTACTACGAGATCAAGCGCTTCAGTCGCCTCTACGAGGTCGGCCCCTGCCTGGTCGGCGCGAACCAGCAGACCGAGCTGCTCGCCGCCAAGGCCGCCGATCTGGTGCGTGGAGCGAAGGCCGGCCGCGTGCTGAGCCAGGCGAACTACGACGCGCTGTCCGCCGCGCACGCATCGATCGGTGAGGTCCTCACCTCAGCCGAACCGCAGAAGACTTCCCGGCCCCCCGCCAACGCCGCGGGCCGGGCAACCCCCGAGCAGGAGACCGGCCAGCAGCCGGCCGAGACGCCCGCCGCCGCCCCCGAGGCGCCCGCGAAGTCGTCCGGTCTGTCGCCCGCCCAGGTGCTCGCACGGGCCACCATCCGCAAGCACCGCCTGTAGGAGGCACCATGCCCACGCTGCGCGAGCAGTACAAGGAGACCGTCGACCGGCTCACCGAGATCGCCGAGACGGCCAAGAGCGAAGACCGCGACTTCACCGAGGAGGAGGTGAAGGAGGTCACCGAACTGGACGCCAAGGCGACCGAGCTGGACGGGAAGATCAAGGCCGCCGACGCCGCCCAGGCCGCCGCCGCCAAGCACGCGGGGAAGACGCCCGCGAAGCGCCCGGCCGGGCAGCTGGAGGTGAAGGACCGGCAGGAGGACAGCGACGCCGCCACGTTCGGTGAGCGGTTCACCAAGTCGTCGCTGTACGGGGAGTTCCGCAAGCAGCACCCCACCGGGCTCGGGCAGGGGTCCGCCGTGGACATCGGCCGGGTCCGGGTCGGCTCCATGAAGGAGTGGCTGGCCAGCCGCAAGGCGACCGCGGCGCCGCTGCAGGTCGCCCTCGGCAACGTCCAGCCGGTCCGGATGCCGATGGTCGACCAGGTCGACCGCGACAACCTGACCATCCTCGACCTCATCTCGCGCGGCCAGGCGTCCGGCCCGTTCGAGTACCTCCAGGTCACCGGCGTCACCCGCAACGCGGCGGTCGTCCAGGACGAGATCCTGCCCGGCGACCCGGCGTCCGCGCTGAAGCCGACCAGCACGATCCAGACCGAGCTGGCCGACGCCAAGCCGTACACCTACGCGGACGGCTACGACGTCACCAACGCGCTCCTCAGCGACGCGCCGGCGCTGGCCTCGTATATGAACAACGAGCTGGAGTACTCCCTCGACAGCGTCATCGAGGACAAGCTCCTGAACGGCACCGGCACCGCCGGTGACCCGCGGGGCATCCTGCACACCACCGGCGTGCAGGAACTGACCTACACGCCGACCGCGGACGCCATGGGGCAGGTCAGGGCGATCCGTAAGGCCATCACCCGCATCACCACCCTGCCGGGCGGCAACGTCACCGCCTGCCTCATGTCGCCCGAGGACGACGAGGCGTGGGACCTGCTGCAGGACGCGAGCGACCGGTTCTTCGGGCAGGGCCCGTTCGGGCAGGGCCCGAACACGTCCTGGGGCCGCGCGCGTGCACTGTCGCAGCGGCTCGCCCCGGGAACGGTCATCCTCGGCGACTGGCGGCAGGTCGCCCTGCTGGACGTCGAGGGCCTGTCCATCCTCGCCTTCAACCAGCACAAGGACTACGCGCAGCGGAACCTCGTGTACGTGCGCGCCGAGCTGCGGGCGGAGCAGGTCATCTGGAAGCCCAACCGGCTCATCGTCGTGAAGCCGGCCGCCTGAGAAGGGACTGATCCACGTGCCCGAGCACAAGATGATCATCATCAAGGGGATCCGTGTGCGTGCGGAGGACGAGGGCCGCTACCGCGCCCGCACGGGCGGGTCCGCGGGCCCGCTCACGCGCGCGCAGGCCGACCCCCGGCAGCAGGAACCGCAGGGGGAGCAGGAGCCTGCCGAGCAGGGCGGGTTCGACCCGGCGGAGCACACCGTCCTCCAGGTCATCGCCCACCTGGCGGAGGCCGACGAGGAAGAGACCGCCCGGGTCCTCGACATCGAGGCGCAGGGCGAGAAGCGGAAGGGGCTGCTGGAGCGGCGGGCCGAGTTCCTCGCCGAGGCCCGGCAGCGGGCGGCGGGCGGCAGCGGTGGCGGGGCCTGAGCCGTACCTCGCGGACCCGGAGGACCTGGCCGTGCTGCTGAAGCTGCCGGCGGACGATGTGCGGCTGCTGGCCGCGCTGCGGGCCGCCAGCCGCCGCTTCCGCGGCCAGGTCCGCCACCCTGTCAGCCTGGTCACCGACGACACCGTGTTCCTGGACGGGTCCGGCCAGCGGGTGCTTCGGCTGCCCGCTGCGCCGGTCCGGCGGGTGACCGCCGTGGAGGTCGACGGCCAGGCCATCGAGGGCGTGAAGGTGCGGCGGCAGGCCGGGCTGCTGCTGCACCCGTCCGGCTGCTGGCCGGAGTGGGCGGAGGTCACCGTCACCTACGACCACGGCCACGATCCGGTCCCGGAGGACGTTGCCGAGGTCGTCGTCGACCAGGCCCGCGTGATCTACCGAACCGATCCGGCGATCCAGCAGATCACCACCGGCACCGAGTCCGTGTCGTTCGCGGCCACGGCGGCGGTCGGTATCACCGAGCAGTGGCGGGCCGCCGTCGAGGCGCACCGCCTGAACCGGGGAGACGACGCCTGATGGTGCTGGACAACCCGCTGCGCCGGCACACCATCACGGTCATCGACCGGGTGCTGGCCGGTGAGGACGACCGCGGGCACGACGTGTACGAGGACGTCGAACGTGAGGTGCCGGACTGCAACATGCAGCCCGTCTCGAGCACCGAGCAGAACGACGGCCGCACACAGGTCGTCACCCGCTGGCGGCTCGCCGGCCCGCCCGGCATGGGCCTGACTCCCACGTCCCGGGTGAAGTTCCGGGGCGTGCTGTACGAGGTCGACGGCGAGGCCGGCGAGCACGAGAGCTACGCCGGGCTGCTCGACCACACCGAGGTCTTCCTGAAGGCGGTGAGCGGATGAGCGGCATCAGGTTCGAGTTCGACCCGACCTGCCTGCCCGAGGTCATGCGGTCGCAGCAGGTGCGCGGCGCCCTGCGCAAGACGGCCGAGGAGATCGTGCCCCGGGCCAAGGCCCTGGCGCGGTCGGAGATCGGCGCCGAGTTCGCCGACTCGATCACCGTGTCGGAGGAGATCCGCCCGCGCGGCCGTCCCACCGCGAAGGTGATCGCCGACCGCGAGGACGCGAGCGACCACGAGTACGGGTCCTCGAGCACCGAGCGGCGCCGCGTCCTCGGTCGTGCGGCCCGCACCGGGGAGGGCTGATGTGGCCGGACATGGAGCTGGCCGTCATGAAGGGGGTACGGCCACACCTGGCCGGGGTCCGCGTCACGGACGAGGTCCCGGTTAAGGTCGAAACTCTCCTGCCGGTCGTGGTGGTGCGGATCGCGGGCGGCGCGGACGACCGCATCTCCGACACCGTCACGGTCGACACGGAGTCCTTCGGCGCTGACCGCGCCAGCATGTGGCAGCTCGCCGAGCGAGTCCGGTCGGCTGTGCACGCGCTGGCGGCCACCATGGCGGGCGGTGTCGTCATCGACACCGTCGACACCGAAAGCCGGCCCGTTGAAGTCCCCTACGGCAACCCGGCCCTGCGCCGGGCGATCGCCACCTACCGGCTCACCACCCGCGCCAGGACCGACGCCTGACGCGCAGCAACCATCTGCCCCCGCCCGCGTGCGGGGGCTTCGTCATGGAAAGGGGGCCGCGATGCCGGCCGCTGACTTCACCACCATCGCGGAGCTGCGCCAGTCGCTGATCCGCAAGGCACTCAGGTACGCCATCTTCGCCGCCGACGCTTCCGCGCCCGCGGTGGCCGCGCCGTTCGACGAGGCCGGGATCCTGCAGACCCTGCCCGCCGGGTACGTGCCGGTCGGTTTCACCACGACCGACGGCGTGACGTTCTCCGGCGACCTGTCCAACTCCGACGTGGAGTCGGGGCAGTCGTCCTCGCCGACCCGCAGCGATGTGGAGACCGACACGGCGACCGCGCAGTGGGTGCCGCAGGAGACCAACGCGGCCGCCGTCGCGCTGTACGAGAACCTGCCGCTGTCCGGCGTCGGTGCCCTTCCCGAACTCGGCACGGCGACCTGGACGTGGTCGAGGCCGAAGACCCCGCCCACCCTCTACAGGCGGCTGCTGTTCATCGCCGAGGACCTCAACAAGGCGACCGGTCAGCCGCTGTACATCGTCCGCCACTTCCCCAGCGCGCTGCGCACGGGACGCGAGGACGAGCAGTGGACCCGCACGGCGGAGATCTCCCGCGGCGTGACCTACCAGGCGTACCTCGATGACGTCCTCGGCACGGACTCCGTCACCTGGATCGACGGTCCCGGCTGGCGCGACCTGGCTCCGGAGCCCGAGACGCCGTGACGGCTCCCCGCAAACCGGCACAGCGGCGGCGGCCCCGGGTGAGCCCTGCCGCCGCTGTGCCTTCACCCGCTCACCCACCGGCCACCCAGAAGCGAGAGACGACCATGAGCAAGCCGAACAAGAAGCGCTACGTCCTGTCGCAGGTCAAGCAGCAGTTCACCGACGCGGTCGGCGGTGAGGACGTGGAGTTCGAGCTGGCCGACGGGCAGGTCCTCACCTTCCCGCACCCGCTGTTCGCCGACGACGACTGGTCGGAAGCCGTGGACGGCGCCGAGACCAACAAGGCGAAGGCCCGCGCCATCCTCGGCGAGGAGCAGTACGCCAAGTTCCAGGACGCCGGTCACGCGGACGCTGAGATCGCGCTGCTGTTCCTGGCCGTGCAGCAGGACATGCAGGACCAGGTGAAGAAGCGCCCTACACGGTCCTAGACGTCCTCGGGCACCATCCCGAGGACGTCGAGGCTGACCTGTGCCACCACTACGCGCCGCGCGATCCGATCGCCGAGTTCTGGCGCGGGGACATCTCCCTGCGCCAGCTGCGCGTGCTGGTGGAAGGCCTGCCACCGACCGGCGCCCTGGCCCGGAAGCTGGCGGGCCACCACTGGCAGCACAGCGACTTCATGCTGGCCGACCTGCTCGATGTCCTGGCCCGGCTGCGTGTCGACTTCGGCAACGCCAACCGGGACGAGAAGTCAGCGCTCACGCCGTACCCGGACCCGGTGTGGCGACCGGAGAAACCCAGCGCGAAGAAGAAGCGCGAGAAGAAGGCCCGCAAGGAAGCCGCCGAGGCGCGCTCTGGCTACATGCGGATCGTCGCCCAGGTGACTCCCCAGCACGCAGAGAAGGGGTGATCGTATGCCCCGCGCTGGTGCTGTGTGGGTCGACGTCCTGCCGAACATGTCTGGCTTCGGCCGGTCCCTCAACCAGCAGATCGGCGAGCCTGTCGCGCAGGCAAGCCGGTCTGCTGGCGAGACTGGCGGCACGGGCCTCATGGAGGGCATGGCCGGGAAGATGAAGGCCGGGGCCCTGGCCGCGGGCGCCGTGGTGGGTGCCCTGGTCGCCAAGGGCATCGGCGAGGCGATCGAGAAGCAGGCCGCCACCGGCAAGCTCAAAGCCCAGCTGGGCCTGTCGCCGAAGGAGGCGAAGACCGCCGGCGCCGCCGCGGGGAAGCTGTACGCGGACGCGGTCACCGGCAGCATCGACGAGGGCGCGCAGGCGGTGCGCGCCATCATGGCCGCCGGCCTGGCCCCGGAGAAGGCCACCACCAAGCAGCTCGCCTCGATGGCCACCAAGGTTCAGGACCTCTCCAGCCTCTTCGAGTTGGACCTGGGGCAGACGGCGAACAGCGTGGGCCAGATCCTGAAGACAGGTTTGGCCAAGGACGGCAACGAGGCCCTGGACACCCTGTTCGCGGGCATGCAGAAGCTCGGTCCGCGCGCCGACGACGTCGCCGACACGTTCAACGAGTACTCCACGATCTTCCGGTCGCTGGGGCTGGACGTGCAGACCACCATGGGCATGTTCTCCCAGGGCATGCAGGCCGGTGCCCGCGACACCGACGTGATCGCCGACTCCCTGAAGGAGTTCCAGATCCGGGCCACGGACGGCTCCAAGGCATCTGCGGAGGGCTTCGAGGCCCTGGGGCTGAACGCCAAGGACATGACCGCGCAGATCGCGGGCGGCGGCAAGGGCGCATCCGCAGGCCTGCAGCTGGTGCTGGACAAGCTCCGGAACATGAAGGATCCCGTCGAGCGGAACGCCGCCGCGGTCGGCTTGTTCGGGACAAAGGCCGAGGACATGGCGGGCGCCTTGTGGGCTCTCGATCCGTCCAAGGCCACCGACGACCTGGGCAAGGTGGGCGGCGCGGCGAAGAAGGCCGGGGACGACCTGCGTGACAACGCCGGTGTCTCCTTCGAGCAGTTCAAGCGGCGGGCGCTGATGACGCTCGGGGACGTCGCCACGAAGTACGTCATCCCGCCGCTGATGAAGTTCGGCCGGTTCCTGAACGACGACGTGGTGCCGCCGGTGAAGACGGCCACCACGTGGCTGGGTGACAAGCTGACCCCGGTGGTCCGCGGCGTGGGCGACGTCGTCAGCGGCACGATCAACTGGTTCAAGGAGTTCGGTATCTGGCTGGCCCCGCTCGGCGTCATCGTCGGCGGGCTGACGCTGATGCTGTCCGCCAACGCCCTGGCGACCGCCGGGGTCACGGCCGCATTCAGCGTGTACCGCGGGGTGATCCTCGCCTGGACGGCTGTGCAGCGCACGGCCATCGCGGTGCAGACCGCCTGGAACACGGTCATGGCGCTCAACCCGATCGGCCTGGTCGTCATCGCGCTGGTCGCCCTGGGCGTCGCCCTGGTGGTGGCGTGGAAGAAGTCCGAGACGTTCCGCAACATCGTGCTGGGCGCCTGGGAGGCCATCAAGACCGGCGCGCTGTGGCTGTGGGAGAACGGCATCAAGCCCATGGTCGACGGCTTCATGGCCGGCGTGCGCATGGTGGGCCAGTGGGCGTCCTGGCTGTGGGGCACTGTCCTGTCGCCGGTCTTCTCTGCCATCTCCACCGGAGCGCGCATCCTGGCCACGATCCTGGCGATCGTGGTCTTCGGCCCGATCTACCTGGGCGTGAAGGTGCTCGGGGCCATTTTCAGCTGGCTGTGGTCGGCCGCGATCAAGCCCGTCTTCGGCTGGATCGTCGCCGGAGCACAGTTGTGGTGGGCGGGCGTAAAGCTCTACTTCTCGCTCGTCTGGGGCGGCCTGAAGACCGTGGGCGGCTGGTTCAAGTGGCTCTACACCAACGCGGTGAAGCCGGTCTTCAACTGGATCGTTGCCACGCTCAAACTCGCCTGGTCCGGCGTCAAGACCGTCTTCGGCTGGTTCACGACCGGCCTGAAGACCGTCGGCAGCTGGTTCAAATGGCTCTACGACAACGGCGTGAAGCCTGCGTTCAACGCCATCAAGACGGTGGTCTCCAACGTCTACAACACGGGCGTGAAGCCGGTGTTCGACAAGCTGAAGTCGGCGACGGGCAAGGTCAGTGACGCGTTCGGGACCGCCAAGGACGCCATCAAGAAGGCCTGGGACAAGGTCAAGGGCATCGCCAAGGCGCCGGTGAAGTTCGTGATCGACACCGTCTACAACAACGGCGTCGTGAAGGTCTGGAACGCGGTCGCCGAGAAGTTCGGCGCCCCCACCCTCGACCCGATCACGGGCTTCGCCCGGGGTGGTGTGCTGCCCGGCCAGTCCTCGTACCGGCAGGGTGACGACCAGCTGGTGCCGATGCGGCGCGGCGAGGGTGTGGCCGTGTCCGAGGCGATGCGCGACCCCTACGAGCGGGCCCGGCTGCTCGCGGTGAACAAGGCCGCCATGCGCGGCCAGTCCCTGCGCCCGTTCCAGGGCGGGGGGTTCGCCAAGGGCGGCATCTTCGACTGGGTGAAGGGTGCCGCGTCCAAGGGCGTCGACCTGGCCAAGAGTGGGTTCGACTGGCTGAAGGACGGCATCAAGGACTCCGCCGTGGCCGGTCTGAACGCCGTGGTGAAGCCCCTGATCGACAAGATCTCCGGCTCGGCATCGGTGTACCGGGACATGGTGTCCGGGATCCCGAAGCGGATGATCAAGACGATCGTCGGCTACTCGGGCGACGCCGACAAGGAGATGGAGAAGGCAGGCATCGGCGGCGGCAGCTTCAAGAAGGCGCTGTCCTGGGCGCGCACCCAGGCGGGCCTGAAGTACCAGTGGGGCGGCAACGGCAACCCAAGCTGGGACTGCAGTGGGTTCGTGTCCGCCATCGAGTCCGTGATCCGGGGTCAGAAGCCGCACCGCCGGTGGGCCACGGGCGCGTTCTCCGGGGCGACCGCTCCGGGCGGCTGGGTGCTGAACAAGAAGTCGCCCTACATGATCGGCATCACCAACGCGGGTGTCGGCCACACCGCCGGCACCATCAACGGGACCAACGTGGAGTCCCGCGGCGGCGACGGCGTGGTGGTCGGCGCCCGCGCCCGCTCGTACCGCGACTCGATGTTCACCCACCACTACGGCTTCGCGGCCAAGGGCTACGCCGACGGCGGCAAGCCGAAGGCGGGCGAGGTCGCCTGGGTCGGCGAGCAGGGCCCCGAGCTGGTGAAGTTCAAGGGCGGGGAGGAGGTCTACAACACCCGCGACTCGATGCGGATGTGGGAGGGCGTCGGCGCCCGCGGCTTCGCCAAGGGCACCGCGTCCTCGAGGGCCAAGGCCCGCAAGGACCTGCCCGGCGACCTGACCGCGTTCACCAAGTCCCTCACCGGCTCGGCAGCCACCATCGCCAAGGCGTCCAAGGAACTGGTGAAGGACCTGAAGGCCGCCGGGATCGGCAGCAAGGGCTTCATCGCCTCGGTGACCAAGGCGTCCAAGCGGCTGCAGGACATGGCCCGGCTGCGCGACGGCCTGGGCAAGCGGATCGCCGCCGGCAGGCAGGCGGCCGACGATCAGCGCAAGTCGGCCACCGACTACCTGGGCCTGTCCCAGCTGGGTGAGGTCACCGACTTCGCCGGCCTGCTCGGCTCCATGCAGAACCGTCAGGCGGACCTGAAGACCTTCCAGGGGCAGATCGCGGGACTGGCCAAGAAGGGGCTGAGCCAGGGCCTGATCAGCCAACTGGTGGAGCAGGGCCCCGGCGGCCCCCTCATCGACATGGTCAGCAGGGCCAACAAGGCGCAGATCAAGCAGCTCAACAGCGTGCACGGGACGGGCAGCAAGCTCGCCACGTCCTACGGGCGGACCATGGCTGACTCCATGCACGACGCCGGGAAGGACGCCGCGAAGGGCTTCCTGACCGGTCTCATCGCGCAGGAGAAGGAGATCAAGGCGGCCATGGCCAAGCTCGGCGCGTCCGCCGTGAAGGCCATCCGCTCGAAGAAGGGCATCGACGCCCGCAGCCCGTCCCGCAAGGGCGCGGAAGCCGGGCGGGACCTGGGGGCCGGACTGGTCGCCGGGATGGTCGCCGCCGGGCCGTCCATCGAGTCGGCGGCCGCACGCTTGGGCGCCTCGGCGGTCCCCGCCGGGGTCGTCCCCGTCACGTCCGGGGCGTCCTCCGGCAGCGCATCCAGTGGCCTGCCGTCAGGGCCGCTCTACCTGGTCGTCGAGGACGGCACGGTGCTGCGGGCCTACGTGTCCGACCGGGTCGACGAGGGCCTGGACGACGTCCGCCGCGCCAAGCGGGCCGGATCGAAGAAATAGGAGGCAGCCATGCCGATGATCGTGGACCCGTCGGCGCCGCAGGTCACCCCGCCCACGGTCCTCACCAGCCCCGACGGCTGGCTGACCGCCGTCATCGACGAGCAGTGGGCCGGGGTGACGCTCGCCTACAACGGCGTCACCCCGCCGCCGGTGCCCCGGGCCGCCGAGGTCCGGCGGGTGCGCATCGTGCGCCAGGACCCCGGCGCCGCACAGCCCGTCCCGGTGCGGTCGGCGGACCTGGCGTGGGCGGTCGACGGCGTCGGGCAGGCCTACGACCACGAGGCGCCGCTGGGGGTGGCCGTCGTCTACACCGCGACCCCGCAGTACGCGGACGGCAGCTGGGGGCCGTCGTCCTCGCTCGGACTGGTCGTGCCCGCGCCCGCACCGGCGCAGACCAAGGACCTGTGGCTGAAGAGCATCGAGGAGCCGAGCCTGTCCATGCGGGTGATGTACGGGCCCGCGCAGGGCACCACCAGTGCGGCCCGGCAGGACACCGCCGCACGCTCCGGCAGCCCGTACACCGCGGTCGCCTACGACACGGCGGCCGCTCCGGCCGAGGCGGTGCAGGTCGACGTCCTCGCCGCGGACATCGAGCGGTTCCGGAAGCTGATCCGTAGCGGGGTGCTGCTCGCCCAGGTACGGCCCGGCTACCTCATCCCCGACCGCTATTTCGTGCCCGGCGACGTGGGGGAGAAGCCCACCGGAAAATTCGGGGTGACGGGCGGCTACACCGTCACGTTCGACATCACCCCGCTCGAGCGGCCGGACACCGCCGGACAGCCGATGCTCGCCCCGGGCTGGTCGTATGACGCGCTCGCCGCCCAGTTCGGCACCTACGACGCGGCCGTGGCCACGTACCCGTCGTATCTGGCACTGGCCACCGACGGGGCGGTCGGCTGATGCTGCCCATCAGCCCGCAGGCGCTGGCCGCGCTCGCCTACTGCCGGCGCCCGGTGCGCGCGGAGTGGTCCAACGACGGCGGCCTCACCTGGACCGAAGCCCGGTTCGGGGACGGGAGTGTGACGCCGGACCGTACCGCGGAATGCCGCTACAGCGCGTCCGTGGAGCTGCTGGACGCGCCCCGCGGCCGCCACGGCATCAACTCCATCACCACCGAAGTGAGGCTCTTTCAGGGCCTGGGGGTGCCCCGGCGCGAGGTGGAGTGGATCCCGGCCGGCCGCTACGTCATCGACCGACTGCGGCGGACCCGGCTCGGGGTGTCCCTGGACCTGCTCGGCTGCGAGGAGGTCATCCGCAGCGCGGACCTGCCGACCGCGCGCACCGTCGGCCCGGACAGCGCGCAGGCCTGCGCCGAGCGGCTGATCGCCGAGGCCCTGCCCGGCGCCCCGGTCGCCTGGCGCGACGGCGTCAACGCATCGACCAGGCTGCCGGCGTTCGTGGTGGACGAGGACCGGTGGGCGGCCCTGTCTGGCGGCAGCGACACCTCCGGCACGTCCACCGGCATCGCCCCCTCGCTCGGGGCGGAGGTGTACGCGGACGCCGGCGGCACCCTCACGTTCGCGCCGGTGCCGACCCTGGAACAGCCGGTGGTGTGGCGGATCCCCCGTCACCTGGCCACCGCCGAGCCGTCCGTGGAGGAGACGGCGGAGAACGTGCGCAACCTGTGGGTGGTCACCGGCGACGCGGGCGACGGCGCCGCCCCGGTCGGGCCCGCCTACGCCTGGGACACCGACCCGTCCTCACTGACCTACGCGGGCCCCGACCCGGTGCGCGATCCGCTCGCACCGCAGCGACTGGGCCTGCCCGGGGTGCGGGTACGCACCGGCCGCTACACCTCCCCGCTGGTCACCAGCAAGGCGCAGGGCGCCGTCGTGGCGCGCGCCCAGCTCGCCGACTCCCTCGGCATCCAGTCCTCGCTCAGCTTCACGGCGATCTGCAATCCGGCGCTCGAGCCCGGCGACGTCGTCGAGGTCGAGGTCACCGACGGGGTGTGGGAGCGGCACCTGATCGACTCCGACCCCTACCAGCTGGGCGGGATCGGGATGACCTGCCAGACCCGCACCAGCACCCGAAGGGAGACCTGAGTGGGGATCCGGGACGAGTTCGGCAAGGACCTCGACACGCTCGGCAAGGCCGCCGCCGGGGGCCTGCAGACGGTGTCGGCGACGGTCACCGACGTCACCGAGGACGGCACCGTGCACCTGCTGATGGGCGGCGCCGAACTGTACGACGTGGCCTGCACGGACGCCTACCGCAACCGCAAGGCCGGGGACACCGTCGCGGTACGCCGCGGCGTGGTGCCGGTGGTGCTGTGGCGGCTCGGCGACGACCCCGCCGAGGCGGACACCGCCCGCACCATCGAGGTCGCCCAGGACGCCGCCCAGGACCTGATCGCCGTGTCCGCCTACACCTGGGGCACCGGCGCACCGGCCGGGGCCGGCTGGCAGCAGGTCACCCAGCTGTGGACGAAGAAGGACGGCGCCGGCAAGGGCGTGCTGTACGCGCAGCTGGCGGCCGCCGGGGACACCTCCCCGGACGCCCCCGCGACCCGCCCGCCCAAGACGGTCACCATCGCGCCGACCGATGCGGGGGCCTGGCGGGGCGGGCGGCCGCTGGCCGGTGACGAGCCCTCACAGGGCGACTGGACCGGCCGCGGCAACCGCAGGGGCGGATGGTTCTACGGCAGTCGGATCAGCAACGCCTGCGCGGGCAAGACCGTCGCCAAGATGACCGTCGCGTTCACCCGGAAGCGGGGCGCCGGCATCAACGGCAAGGTCCGCATGCAGCTGTACCTGCACAATCACGCCTCGCCGCCGTCCGGGCAGCTCAACCTCGGCGACGGCCCCGAGGGGCTGCTGTCCCTGGCCGTCGGCGCGAAGGGCACCGCCACCCTGCCCGCTGCCTGGCGCAACGCGCTCGCCTCCGGGTCGGCGCGCGGCCTGGCCATCTACGGCACTGGCCAGAGCCAGTACGCCGCTTTCACCGGCGGCAAGTTGACCATCACGTTCTCGACCTGAAGGAGGGGCCTGTGGCCACCCTCGGATACGCCAGCCTGCCCGTCCCGGGCGGCGGCCAGTCCCCGACCGTGCCCGCCGACATGGCGGCGCTCGCCGAGGCCATCGACCGGCACCTGGTGCACTACGTCGCCAACAAGGCCGAGCGAGACTCCCGCTTCGCTTCGGCCCCGGTGCACACCATCGTGTCCGCCGCCGACGGCACGGTGTGGAAGAAGACCGCCGCCGGGAACACGTGGGCGACGTGGTGGGAACCGGCCCCCGGCTGGGACCGCACCGTCACGCTGAAACCCGCGTTCCAGGCCGGGGACGTGTCCCTGGGGCTGATGCTGCTGGACGGCGGCCGCCGCGTGGAGCTGAAGGGCCGCGTCGAACGCGTCGACAGCACCAACATCACCGACCCCAACGCGGTCAACCTCGGCTCCGTGCCCGCGGACTGCATCCCGCCCAGCCTGCGCACCTGGGCGGGCACCTGCTCGATGGCCGGGGAGACCACCGACGGCGCCGGACGCCTCGAGATCCTCGGCACGAACACGTCCTCGGGCTACGGCGTCGCCGGGGACATCCTCTGGTGGTACCAGGGCACCGGCGGCACCCCGTGGGTCGACATCTCCGGCTACTACTGGCGCATCTGAGAGGGGGACTCGTGCCTCAGTACACCTACGGCGGCACCCCGTCCGCTGTCCTGACCACCAAGACGGGCGACGTCGTCCCCGACTACCCGGTCATCGTCCGAGCGGCGGGCACCGGCACGATCGTCACCGCCCTGTTCGAGGCGGACGGCGTCACACCGATCGCCCAACTGCGCTCCAACCCCGCCAGCAGCGACACACCGGGCGCCATCCGCACGTTCAAGGTGGAGGGCTACGGGGCGATTGAGTACGAGTACAACGGCAGCAGCGGGCAGCCGGTGCGCTGGTACGAGGTGGGCCGCGAGGTCCCCCTCGCCGCGTTCGACGGCCTGGCCTCCAAGCTGGACACGGCGGGCGGCACGATCACCGGCGACCTGGGCGTCACCGGCACGGTGGACGTCGGGCAGCTGCTGGTCGGCGGGCAGCCGATCCAGGCCGGCGGCGCCGATTTCTCCAAGGCCGGGATCATCGTGCCCGACGCGGTCACCGGGGCCGCCCTGCAGGCCGCGCTGAACAAGGCCCGGGACGCCGGCGGCGGCCACGTCATCGTCCCCCCGGGCGCCTACAACGTGTCGGCGCTGCCGCTGCGGATCTACCGCAACACCCGCCTGACCCTCGCCGACGGCGCCACGATCCGCCGGAACGGCGCCGGAACGATGCTCCTGAACGGCGACGCCGCCCAGACGTTCGGCGGCTACACCGGGCACGGCAACATCATCATCGAGGGCGGCACCTGGGACTCGCGGGCGCCCGCCTTCCCCACGTCGGCGATGGTCATGAGCATCGGCCACGCCGAGAACGTCACCATCCGCGACACCCTGATCAAGGACGTGTGCGGCTTCCACGGCATCGAACTGAACGCCGTGAAGACCGCCCGCATCAGCGGCGTGCGCGGCCTGGGCTACCTCAACCCCGGCGGTAGGGATTTCAGCGAGTTCATCCAGCCCGACCTCGCCAAGGGCAGCGCCTACTTTGGCGGGTTCGGGCCCTACGACGACACCCCGTGCGCGGACATCCAGATCGTGGGGTGCACGGTCGGCCCGTCCGGCACCGCGGGCACCACCAGCTGGCCGCGCGCCGTCGGCTCCCACTCCGCCAGCCCGTCCAAACAGCACACCGGGATCGTCATCCGCGACCTGTACTGCGAGGGCCTCACCCAGTGGGCCGTCGGCGGCTACACCTGGCAGGACGTCCTCGTCTCCGGGCTGACGCTGAAGGACTGCGGGGCGGGCGTGCAGATGCGCACCCTGACCAGCGCGACCGCCTCCCATCGCACCCCGGCGGGCGGCGGCTCGCCGACCATCACCGGCAGCCAGCCCCTGCGCAACATCGTCGTCGAGGACCTGGTGATGCACGGCGGCGGCACCTACGACGCGGCCGTCCGGATCGAGGGCGAGGACACCGGCTACGTCCAAGGAGCCACCGTCTCCGGCATCGTGGTCCGCGACATCGGCGCCCAGGCCGTGCGCCTGGTCGACGTCGAGGACTACACCGTCGACCGGGTCGTGGCCCGCGGCTGTGGAGCCACCGCGGTGAGCACCCTGGGCACCCGCCGGGGCCGCATCCGCGCCCACGTCAACGGCGCCACCGGGGTCGGCATCACCGTCGACTCACGGTCCACGCCGGCCGCGGCCGCCACCGACGTGACCATCGAGGGCAGTTCGGTCACCGGCACCACCGCCAACGGCATCCACATCTGGGACGGCGCGGGCGTCGTGGTGGACGACTGCGACCTGTACGCGCTGACCGGCTTCGGCGTGCAGGTGTCCACCAACACCGCCAACCTGACCGTGCGGAACGTGCGCACGAGAGACACCACTCAGGCCGGGGTGAACATCACCAACACGGTGACCGGGGTGAAGCGGTACGGCAACACCGGGACCGTCGCCGACGCGTCGGTCAACCCGTCCACGAGCCCGTTCGACCCGGGCATCGGCGGCCAGACCACCTACGCGATCAAGGCGGCGGACACCAGTCGGGTCAGCACCGTCGCACCCGCAGCCGACCCGCACCTGACGCTGCCTGTCGCGGCGGGCGCCACCTACGACGTGGAGATCGCGGCGGTATGGAGTACGGGCGGCGGAGGTTTCCGCGCCACCTGGGCGGTCCCGGCCGGCGCGACGATGGTGTGGACCGACAACGACGGCGTCGGCGTCACCACGCCTGCGGGCGTGGTCACGTTCACCGCGACGACCGGCACGACCCTGAAGGGCACGTTGGTCGTGGGTGCGACGGGCGGCACGATCGCGCTGAGCTGGGCACAGAACACCTCGAACGCGGCCGCGACCATCCTGAGAGCGGGCTGCGCCCTGAAGCTCACCCGCCTCGCCTGACCCTGCTCCGCCCACCGCCCCGCGCCCACCCGGCCGGGGCCTTTCTCATACCTGGAGGCCTGATGGCCACACCCCTGACCGCCGCCCGTTTCCTCGCCGCGCTGAGAGCGGAGGGCCTGGACGTCGTCGAGGTCGGCGACTGGAGCGACCACAACCGCAACTCGAAGGGCGCCTGGGGCCCGGTGCACGGCGTGATGATCCACCACACGGTCACCCGAGGCAGCGCTGCCACGGTCGACCTCTGCCGCCGCGGGCACAGCACCCTGCCCGGGCCGCTGTGCCACGGCGTCATCACCAAGGACGGCCGCGTGCACCTGGTCGGGTACGGCCGTACCAACCACGCCGGCCTCGGGGACGATGACGTGCTGCGCGCCGTCATCGACGAGAAGCCGCTCCCCGCGGACAACGAGGCCAACACCGACGGCAACGCCCGCTTCTACGGCTTCGAGTGCGAGAACCTCGGCGACGGAGCCGACCCGTGGCCGACCGCACAGGTCGAGGCGATCGTGCGCGCCGCCGCCGCGGTGCTGCGGGCGCACAACTGGGGTCGCGACGGCAACACCAGCGTCATCGGCCACTCCGAGTGGCAGCCCGGGAAAGTCGACCCGCGCGGGCCGGGAATCAGCATGCCGGACATCCGCGCCCGGGTCGCCGAACGGCTCAAACACCCCGCCAGCTGGTCGCCGGGCGGCACCAGCACCTACACCGTGGGCCGCGGCGACACCCTCTGGTCCATCGCCGCGTCCAAGCTCGGCGACGGCGCCCGCTGGCGGGAGATCGCCAGCCTCAACTCCCTGAAGAACCCTGACGACCTGAGCGTGGGCCAGAAGCTCAAGCTCCCCAAGAGGTGAGAACGATGGACAGCAGATTCCTTCTGGACCTCAGCGAGCGCGCGGGATGGACCGGTGCCGAGGCCGCGCTCGGCCTGGTCGTCGTCGAGGTCGGCGACCTCCCGGTGTGGTGGGCCGCACCCGTCGCCCTGGTAGCCGCGTCGGCGAAGGCATGGGTGGCCAAGCAACTCGGCAGGAAGGGCACCGCGTCCACGCTGCCGGCGGGCAAGGACCCGGCCAGTCTCCCCAGGGGCGCCTGATGCGCGCGGCGGCCCGGCGGCCCACCAGGCGACTGGGCCGCCGCGGCGCACTCCTCACCCTCAAAGGCGTCATGGCCATGGGCTACGGCTCCGGGCAGATCGTCCAGCCGACCGGCGACCCGCAAGGGCTGGTACTGCTGCTCAAGCTGGCGCCGCTCGACTGGTGGGGCTGGGTGTGGATCACGGCCGGTGCGCTCGCCCTGGTGTGCGCATGGCTGCCACCCCGCCGGGACTGGCCCGGCTTCCTCGCGGTGTGGCTGATCGCCACCCCGTGGGCCATGGCGTACCTGCTGTCCTGGTGGCCGCTCGGCGAGTCACCCCTCGGCTGGGTCGTCGCAATGATCTTCGGCGCGTTCGGGGCGGTGTGCTTGGTCGCCATCGGCTGGGACGAGCCACCAGCACGATCGGAGCCACCGCGTGAGACCTGAAATGCTGACCGCGCTCAGCGCCCTCGCCGTCGCCAGTGTCACGGCCGTGGGCGGCATCGTCACGGCCGTCATCGGCCGCCGACAACCGCGCGGGCAGCAGCGCCGCGACGACTTCACGGCAGTCACCGACCGCATGGAGCGGGAGATCACCCGGCAGGGACAGCGCATCGACGAGCTGGAGGAGGAGACGGAGCAAGACCGGCGGCGCATCAACGCGCAGGACTTCGCCCTGCGGTACATCGCCGGCTGGGCGCGGTCCCTGGTCGGTTACATGCGGCAGGCCCACCTGGAGCCGCCGCCGCCCCCGCAGCCGATACCGGACGAAGCCCGGCCGTACCTGCACGACGTGGAGCTGTAAGCCCCGGCCCGGCCCCGTAGTGGGAGGCCGGCCCGGGACGACTCACCCCCTGCCAACATGCCCCCGCTCTCCCCGCTCATGGGGAGGGCGGGGGCGTTTTGTCATGCCCGGGCGCCACGAACGACCCGAGGCCCTGCACTGTGTAGGTGTCGCCTTCCTCGCGCAGGTGCCGCAGCGCCTTCTGCGCGGTCACGGAGGCAACGCCGAACTCGGCGGTGAGCTGAACGAGTGACGGCACCCGCGTATCCGGCGGGTACGTCCCGTCGGCGATCCGGGCGCGCAACACCTCGGCGATCTGCTGCCACCTAGTAGGGCTTTGTTAGGTCCTGTGGTGGGGTTCGGGGGCAGGTGCGGGTTGGCCGCATATCGAGCAGGCGCC
>NZ_JAESIF010000082.1:0-23751 GCF_016757295.1 Streptomyces sp. M2CJ-2
AAACGACCAGACGTCCCGAGAGCATCACTGAACGGAATCAGTCCAAAGGTCGCAAAGGTTAAATTTCAAGCTCAGCATCCTCCGTGTCCGTGACAACGTCCTCATCCTGCATCTGATGCGCTGGCCCGACGAGATCCGCAACCCGCCCGGGCTGGCACCGCCCGTGGCGAAGCTGCCAAAAGAAGAGATCGACCAGGCGATCACCCTCATCAACAGCATGGCCCGGGACGAGTTCCGCGGCACGTACACCGAGACCCCCGAGCAGATCATCGAGGCCAAGCGCAATCACAAGGTGCCGTCGAAGGTGACGGTGCCGGAAGCCGAGCCGGGCCAGGTGCTGGACCTGATGCCGCGCTGAACGCCTCCGTGCAGAAAGCACGTGCCTCCCGTGGCAAAGGCGAGGCCGAGGTCCACGAGACGCCGAGGAAGAAGGCTGCGAAGCAGACAGCCCGGAGGCCGCGCAGCGCCTGACGCCCAGCCCTGAGCTCGGCGTCCAAACGGCAGCGCCCGCCTTGATTGTGGGGGTAGGCGTTTGCGGGTTCGCCGCCTCCGATCGTCCGGGTCGCCACTCCGCCACTCGATCAGGGGGCCTTCCGGGTTCACGAGATGCCACACCTGCCCGGCGTGACCATCATGGTCATCCAGGCTCCGGCCCAGCCGGCAGGGAAGGGTGATGACCATGGAGCTGTTCCCGCCGATCCCGCTCGCCGAGTGGCGCGACACCAAAGAGACACTCCATCACTTCGCGCAGATCGTCGGGAAGGTCCGTCTCGCCGCCAGCACCCGGCGCAACCACTGGTGGAACGTCCCGTTCCACCTCACGGGGCGCGGCACCACCACTCGCCCGATGGGACAGGTCGACGGCAACCCGATCTTCACGATGGACTTCGACTTCGTCGCACATCAGCTGGTTGTCTCGACCCTGGACGGCCGGGAGATCTCCCTCCCGCTCATCGGCCGGTCCGTGGCGTCCTTCCACGACGCGGTCATGGACTCGCTGGCCGCGCTGGGCATCCGGGTGCGGCTCGACGTGCCCAGGCCCTTCGAGCTGCCCGACTCCGGCCGGCCGTTCGCCGAGGACACCGAGCACGCGACCTACAACCCCGCGCAGGCCAACCGCTACTGGCGGGTCCTCAGCCAGGTGGCGTCCGTACTGGAGGAATTCGCCGCAGGGTACTCGGGGAAGGTAAGCCCGGTGCACCACTTCTGGCACACCTTCGACATCGCCCACACCCGGTTCTCCGAGCGTCACATCGAGCAGCCCGAGCAGATCGACCCAGTCACCCGGGAGGCGTACTCCCGGGAAGTGATCAGCTTCGGCTTCTGGTCCGGGGACGACACCTTCCCCGAGCCCGCGTTCTACTCCTACACCGCCCCGGAGCCCGCGCACCTGGCCGAGGAGCCGCTCAAGCCCGCAGCGGCACACTGGATCGCCCGGAACAACAGCCACCTGGCCGTACTGCGGTACGACGCGGCCCGCACCGAGGCCGACCCGCGTGCCGCCGTACTCGCCTTCTACGAAAGCGCCTACCGGGCCGGTGCCCAACGCGCCGGATGGCAGATCGAGTCACTGGCATGCCCGGACGGGGTGACAGATCCGCAGCTGCGGGTCCACGGGCCCCGTCCCACTTCCGGCTGAGGCCCAGCAGCAGCCACGAATCCCCGCCAGTGTGGCCATCCGGGCACCGCCCCGTTCAGATGCCGGTGCGCGCCAGTTCGCCCCTGAGCAGGCCCGTCGCCTGGCCCACCTCGATGAGGTAGCCGTCCGGATCGCGCATGTAACAGCGCAACTCGGCGCGACGGTCGATGGGCGGGGTGAGGAACTCTGCTCCCTTCGCGACGGCCGTGTCGTAAAAGCGGTGGATGTCGGCCACTCGCACGTTCAGGAAGCTGGAGGCGGTGTGGGGGTCGTCCGGTCGACGCAATACGACGTCGGGCTTGTCGTCGGTGGGACCGCCACCGGGGTTCATGATGATCCAGCCGTTGGCGACCTTGATGATGCAGGGGTTCTCGTCCAGCACCACCGTTCCCCCAGCACGTCGGGGTAGAACGCCCGGGAGCGCGGCACATCGGAGACGGTGAGGAAGCGTGTGAGCACCAGACCCTCGATCGGCGCAGGGAGATCATCCGGATTCATCCTCTGCTCCCGCTCGAGATCGGCGGCGAGGCAGGCCGCGCGGCGGGCCGGAGCCGCGCCGGGCAACCGCTGGTCGCGGGCGCACTCCCCACCGGTGTGTAGTCAGTCATGCACCAAGAGTAGGATCCGGCCGACCGGACGGCACCCGCACGCCGGCCCCGCCTCCTTCCCGCTCCCAGCGGCCGCACGGCAGCCGCGGCTACCGCACCCCCGCCGACTACGAGGCCGCCCTCGCGGCCGGAGAAGGGCGAGTCGGCGGCCGAGCTGCTCGCCAAGTTCCCCAGCAGCCGGCTGACCGACGCGCTCAACGCCGTGCCCATCCCCAAGGACCAGAGGGCGGTAGACCTCTACATCAAGCCCGACAAGTTCCGGGACGTCTTCCTCAGCAACCGGCTCAGCCTCGCCGAGGCTGCCGTGGCCGCCCAGCGTCCCGCGACGCCCGCCACGTCCACCGACAAATCCGGTGCCCCGCGTGGAAGACCATCCCCAGCTGATTCCTGTCCGAGCAACCGACGTCGCGTATGAGGGTGTACACAATGCCCCAGGCGGCTTGTCCGACTTGCGTATTTAGTGGGGTATTTGTGAACGTCGTGCTCTGGTGCTTCGGCCTGTCGCTGGCAGGCCGATACCTGTCCAAGGGCACCGCCAGGCGGCTTTTCCGTCGGCTCATGTTGCCCATGTCCCTTGCCCGAGGAGTTGCCGGTGCTGCCGAGCAGTGGTGTATTCGCTTCCCTGTCATCCTGGCCGGTGCCGGGGGTGCTCGGTGTGGCCGTGGATACGGCGGCATCACTGGCCGGTGAGGCGTGGGCTGTTCTGGACGGTGTGGCCTGCCGGGGCCGGCACGTGGTAGGTGGTGCCTTCTACCGCTTCCCGGCGCCTCTTGCAGAGGTGGCCGCCGTGCTGGTGGACGCCGGTGAGGGGCGCGCGCGGCGGCGGGTGTGGTCCCGTGAAGGCAGGGCGTACATCGAGGTGCGCGGGTTGAGCGGGCACGGGGAGCGGCATGAGCGGCTGGCGCACGAGGTGGCCGCCGTGCTGCGCGGCGCGGAGAAAGTGCGCTGGGCGGAGGTGAATGCGGCGCTGGGGCTGGTGGTCGTCGACGCCGATGAGGGCAGCCTCGACTTGGACGAGCTGCTGGAGCTGGTCGAGCGAGTGGAAGAGGCACAGGGCAGCGCTGGGGAGTCGTTCTCCGGCAGTCCTCCTTGTCCGCCGTTCGACTCGGCGCCGGCGGTGCTGGCCGGGGTGTCGTTGGTGGCGGACTGCCTGGCACTGGTGGTAGCCGCGGCCGGACGGGTGACGCCGCTGCCGGCGCCCTCCGCGGTACTGCGGTTGCCCGTGGTGGTGGCGCAGACCCAGCCGCGGCTGCGCCGGCTGGTCGAGGACCGGCTTGGCCGGGCGCACGCTGAGACGGTGCTGGCGGTGTCCAATGCGGTCGTGCACTCCCTGACGGAGGGGGTGGCTCCGCTGGCGCTGGACGCGTTGCAGCGCGTGTGGCAGCTCGCTGAGCTCCGCAGCCGGCGGACCGTATGGGATCTGCGGGAGAGGGAGCTGGTGGGGGCCGGGGAAGGGCTTGGGTACCACCCGCCCGAGCGGCTGCCCCGGCCGGCGCCGCTGCCGGCCGGCCCGGTGGAGACGTGCGGGGAGCGGACCTCGCTGGCGGGGCTGCTGGGCGCGGGCGGGGTGCTGGGGTGGACGCACGGCTCCGAGCAGGCCGCGCAGGAGATCCTGGCGACCGTGCCGAAGGCGGCGGACATGGGCCGGGAGGCGTTCTGTGCCCGGCTGGGCCGTGATCTGGCCCGTGACGGTGTGCTGCCGATGGACGGGGCCGCCCTGCGGCTGCTGGACCGGGTCTCGACCGTTCTGATCGATTCGGCTGTCCTGTGCGCCCCCCGCCCCCGGCTGCTGTCGGTGACCGTCACCGGCGACGTGGACGAGGCCGGTCTGTGGGATGCCGGGCAGTCGGTGCTGGCCGGCCGGTCCCTGCGCGAACTGTGTGGCCCGGGTCCGTGGACCCGGGACGGGTGGCGGCTGGAATGCCCCGCGGACGCGCCGCGAGGGAGGCCGGACGCCCCTGCGGGGATGCCCCTGGACCTGCACGGCGCGGACGGCGTGCGCCGGGGCCGGATCCTGGTCGGCTGCGAGCTCGACCCGCTGGCCGACGCGGTGCTGGCCGCGGCCCGCACCGGCACCCGCCCCCTGCTGCTCACCGAGCACGCGAGCACCGCCGAACTGCTGCCCCGGGCCGATCGGACCCTGCCCGCGTCCGCACCCCTGGCCCAGGAGGTGCGGCGCCTCCAGGCCGACGGGCACGTCGTCCTGCTGATCTCCGCTGCCCAGGACGCCGCCCTGGCCGCCGCGGACGTCGGTGTCGCCGTCGTGCCGGGGCCCGACACCGCCGACGGGGTGTGCTGGGCCGCGGACGTGGTCTGCGGCCCCGGCCTGGCGCACACCTGGCGCATCCTGACCGCCCTGGACGAGGCACGCCAGGTCAGCGACAAGTCCGCCCGCCTGTCCTACGGCGGATCCACGCTCGGAGCACTCCTCGCCGCCGCCGGCACCCGCCGGAAGACCGCCGGACTGACCCACTCACCGGTCTACGGCGCGGCGTTCCTCGCCCAGCTGGGCGGCGCCGTCGCGGCCGGCCGCCTGGCACGCCGGCCCCTGCCACCGGCCCGCGTCCGCCACGCCTGGCACGCCTTTGGCCCCGTGGAGACTCTCAGCCTCCTGCGCACCCTCGACCAGCGCCTGGACGGCGAACGAACGCCCCCCTCGACCACCGACGCGGACCGCTCCCCGGGCGGCACTCTCCCCCGAGCCGTACGCGCCGCAGCCGGTGCCACCGGCCTCGCCGCAGCGACCTGCGGGGCCACGCAGCTGCTGGCCGCGGTGCGGGAGGAGCTGCGCGATCCCCTCACCCCCGTGCTGGCGCTGGGCGCCGCCGCCTCCGCCGCCGTGGGCTCCAGCGTCGACTCCGCCCTGGTGGGCGGAGTCATGATCGGCAACGCCGCGGTCAGCGGTGTCCAGCGGCTGCGCGCCGAACGCGCCCTGCGCGGACTGTTCCTCACCGAGAACACGAACGCCCGGCGGGTGCGGTGGACGCCCCCCGCCCTCACCGAAGCACCGGACGGGGACGAATTCTTCGCCGGACTCGGCACCAGCCCCGCGCACACCACGACCGCGCAGGAGCTGCGGGTCGGAGACGTGATCGCACTGGGCCCCGCGGATGTGATCCCGGCGGACGCCCGCCTGCTGGTCAGCAACCACCTGGAAACCGACGAGGCGGCCCTGACCGGCGAGTCGGCCCCGGTCTCCAAGGACCCCCGGGCCACGCCCGGCGCCGACCTGGCCGAACGCTCCTGCATGCTCTACGAGGGATCCACCGTCCTGGCCGGCACCGGCTACGCCGTCGTGGTGGCCACCGGATCCCAGACCGAGGCCGGCCGCGCCGCCGAGCTGGCCGGCCACGCCACCACCCCGCCCGGCCTCGAAGCCCACCTGGCCACCCTGACCAAGACCGCACTGCCCGCCGTCGGCATCGGCGGCGCCGCGGTCACTCTCCTCGGACTGCTGCGCGGCCTGCCGGTCCGCGAGGCCCTCGCCTCCGGGGTGGCCGTCGCGGTCGCCGCCGTCCCCGAGGGCCTGCCACTGGTGGCCACCGTCGCCCAGTCCGCTGCCGCCCGCCGCCTGTCACGGAAGGGGGTCCTCACCCGCTCCGCCCGCGTCCTGGAAGCCCTCGGCCGCACCGACGTCGTCTGCTTCGACAAGACCGGCACCCTCACCGAGGGCCGCCTGACCGTGACCCGCCTGGCCACACTCGACCACGATCTCCTGGTCGACAGCCCCGCCGGGCAACGCCTCCTGCGCACCGCCGCACGGGCCTGCCCCCACCCCACCGACGGACGGCCCCTCGCCCACGCCACCGACCAGGCCGTCGTCGACGCCGCCACCGCCCAGTGCCCTCCCGACCACGCCTGGCAACCCGGCACCGAGCTCCCCTTCGAAGCCGGCCGCGGCTACTCCGCGTCCCTGGGCACCGACGCGGGACGGCCCTTTCTCGCCGTCAAAGGCGCTCCGGAGACCGTCCTCGCCCGGTGCACCACCACCCTGAGCGCCGCCCAGGACGGCCCCGTCGGCGTCGTCCCCCTCGACCCGGCCCGGCTGCAGGCCGCCCACCGCCTCGTACGGCGCCTCGCGGGCGACGGACTGAGGGTGCTGGCCGTCGCCCAGGGCACGCCTGCCACCGCGCCGCATCCCGCCGCTCAGCCGGCCGAACTGGCCGGTGAACTGACCCTGCTGGGCTTCCTGGCGATCGCCGACACTCCCCGGCCCGGGGCGGCCGAGACCGTCAAACGCCTCACCGACGCGGGCGTGCGGGTCATCATGATCACTGGTGATCACCCCGCCACCGCCGCGGCCATCGCCTGCGACCTGGGCATCCCACAGACCGGCACCGCCCTGACCGAGGCACCCCTGACCGGGGCCGAACTCGACGCCCTGCCGGAACCCGACCGCCTCCGGGCGATCGACCGGACCACGGTCTTCGCCCGCGTCTCCCCCGAGCACAAGGTCCGCATCGTGCAGGCGCTGCAGGCATCCGGGCACGTCGTGGCGATGACCGGGGACGGGGTCAACGATGCCGCCGCCATCCGCCTGGCCGACGTCGGCATCGGCCTGGCCGCCCACGGCTCCGCCTCCGCCCGCGCCGCGGCCGACCTCGTCCTCACCGACCCCGATCCCACCCGCCTCCTCGACGCCCTCCACGAGGGCCGGACCCTGTGGCGCAGCGTGCGCGACGCGGTCGCGATCCTCGTCGGCGGCAACGCCGGCGAGGTCGCCTTCACCGTCCTGGGCACCGCCCTGTCCGGCCGGGCGCCGCTGGGCACCCGCCAGCTGCTGCTGGTCAACCTCCTGACCGACATGCTGCCCGCCCTCGCGGTCGCCCTCAGACCCGCCCGCACCCCCCGGTCCGGCGAAGACCCCCTCGCGGGCGGCCCCGCCCCCGCACTGCTCGGACGCCACCTGGCGTGGCTGCTGGCCGTGCGCGGCACCGCCACCACCCTCGGCGCCACCGCCGCCTGGCAGATCGGCCGGTTCACCGGCCTGCCACGCCGTGCCGGCACCATGGGCCTGGCCGCCCTGGTGATCACCCAGCTCGGCCAGACCCTCATCACCGACTGGCACAGCCCCCTGGTCGTGGCGACCGGGATCGTGTCCGCCGCCGCCCTCATCGCCGTCGTGCAAACCCCCGGCCTCAGCCACTTCTTCGGCTGCGCCCCCCTCGGCCCCCTAGCCTGGGCCGTTGTGACCTTCTGCGCGACCGTCGCCACCCTCGGCGCGGCCCTCGCCCCCGGCCTCCAGCAGGGAGTGTCATGAAACAGGCTCTGTCTCACATGGGGCGGTAACGGTAAGTAGTTTCCGTGGCGGGCAGTAACGCTCCCAGACCAGCGTGGGTGACGCGACCGTTGCGATGTCTCGGGTTCGTGTCGCTGGAGTGGCCGGCGGTCGTCGTCGGCCGTTACCGGCCGTCTTGCTGCCGGCCGTGGTGGGGCGTGTGACGGTCCGCCGCTGACCCCGGGGTGACAGTGGTACCGGGTCTCACTGTTATGAGGCGAGAGACCCCCAGGTGGTCTGCTGACGTGAAGCCGAGAGGTCGCACCCTGACTCATTGATGATCTGCGGTAGTTTGCCAGCATTGCTTCGGTGCTGATGCGTCAGTGATCCGGGGTGGTGTTGGCCGTGGTCGGGATCGATGCCGGCTGGTGTCGTGCCGCTGACGGTGGTTGCCGGTTTCGCGCTGACGTTTTTGACGAATCGCCAGGTCGTTGTGTTGCCGATCGGTATCACGGCTCGGTGTTCATGCTCGGCACGGCCTGGCCCGCCTGCCCGCACTGGATCGCTGACAGGGCAAGACCCCGGGCCATGGCTCCCGGGGCCTCTCTGCGTTTCGTGTGTCCGGCCGGTTCAACAACCAGCCGAAGGCGGTGCGTCATGCCCACTCCACGCCCAGCTCCGCGAGTGCGGCACGCTGGCTGCGATGTGCCGGTTTCGTGACAGTGAACCTTGAGCGCGACCTTCCTCGCGGCTTTCGCGGTGTGGCGTGCCGTCCCGCGCATGATCTCGGCTGCGTCGTCCAGGCGGTTCTCCGGGCACCTCGTCCGGGCCGCTGACAGGGGGAGTGGGGTTGGTGAGGGGGGCCGAGGGCCCGGCTGGGCGTCAGGCGCGGGCGCCCGTGCCGCAGGTTCCGGCGGGGTTCTGGGCGTCCTCGGCGTTGATGTCGCGGCTGCGGTCGTACGGGTCGACCGTGGGGCCCGCCGGAGGGGGTGACGCGCGCAGGTCGGAGTCGAACTGGGGGTGCAGATAGCCGTCGGGGGCGCGGCAGTCGTCGTTGCCGATGTCGACGTTGTAGGCGGTGACCCAGAGTTTCCCCGCCGTCACTTGCAGGCCGTTCGGGTTGTAGGAGTCGAATTCGAGGACGCGGCGGACCACGGTGCGGGCGACCTCCGTCGAGCCGTCGACCTTCATCACTGGGTAGACGAAGGTGTAGTCGGCGCGGATCCGCACCGAGCCGTGCTCGCCCGCGGTGAAGGTCATCCGGCCGCGGGTCTTGACCACTTTGCCGACCAGATCGACCTCGTCCGGGTCGAAGCGGGTGAACAGCCAGGTCGGGTCGGCGTCCTTGCCCGGCTTGTTCAGCCAGGACTCTATTTCCGGAACGAACTCGTCGTACTCGGAGTCGAGCCGGGCGAACGCGGTTTTTGGGTGTTCACCGCGCAGCGTCGCCGGGTTGAGGTTGGCGTCGATGATGAAGGCGCGGGTGGCCTCAAGGGCGGTGGCGACTTGCTCCTTCGACAGGCTGCCGATCGGTTTGGCCTCGGGGAGGACTATGCCCTTCGCTCCGTCGGCGTAGCGTGCGGCGGGTGACCCACGGAACGGGTCCTGGAGGGTCGGGGTGTCGGGGAACAGCTCGTGGGCCGGGGAGGCGGTGGGCGCTGCGGTCTCGGCCGGCAGGGGCTCGGTGGCCGTGGCTGCCGAGCCCCCGGTGCCTTCCGCGTCGCCGGGCAGTCGGGATGTCACCAGGGACGGGTTGACCGCGACCACGGCCAGTCCCGCCGCGAGCACCATGCCCAGCGCACTGCGTATTCGGCGGCCGCGCTGCTTCCGGCCGTTCATCTCCTGCCAGGCGGGGCCGGTACGCCAGCCGGGCGGTTCGTTGCTCATGGAACGTCGTGCTCTCTTCCTGGGTTGTTCTCGACCGGTCGTGTTTACTCTGCGCCTTGTTCAGACTTCTTCGTCAGGCAGGCAGGGGCTTTGAGAGGTCTCGAGGTGGGCGATTCACCTGCTGAACACCGAATGTGGCAATTTGCCGGCTTGGGTTGGTGCGGGCCTTGGACGCAATGCAGGCATGGTCGGGTGATCATGTGGGTTGCGAACGTATCTGAATGAAGTGCCCGATCCACGAGCCCGTCGCGGGGTCCGTTTGATGATCTGCGTCGGTTTGTCGATGTGGTTTCGGCGTTGATGGGCCAGTGATCCGGGGTGGTGTGGGCCCTGGTCGGGAGGGTGACGGCCGGTGTGGTGCCGCTGACACCGGTTGCCGGTGGAGCACTGACGTGTTTGCTGGATCGCCAGGTCATGGTGATACCGATCGGTATCACGACTCGATATGTGTGCTGGCCAGCGGGTCAAGCGGAGGCGAATGGCTTCGGCGCAGGTGGCGAGTTCGGTGCCGTTGCGGGCCGTGAGGAGGGGGAAGAGGGCGGCGGCGTTGCCCGGCCGCCCGCGCGCCGATCAGTCCCCCAGGCCCCTTTGCCGTCGGCGGCGCCTGGGGTGCTCACCGAGGCGCCTGCGCCCCGCGCGGTGGGGTGGCGTCGGGCCAGTGACCGGCAGCCGCCGTCTTCCCGCCGGCCGCGGTGGGGGCGCGGGATGGTCCGCCGCTGACACGGGGATGATCCGGGCATCGGATTGCACTGCCATGAGGCGATGAGTCCCCGGTGGTCTGCCGAGATGAAGCCGAGGGATCGCGCCCGGCCGGCCCTTGCCGCAGACAACAGGCTCTGCTCGCGCGTCGGTGACGAGACCGAACCACCGACCGGGACCGCCGGTAGCCCGTGACAACACCCCCTGAGCGCTGACCGGCGAAGGTGTGGCCGACCTCGGTTTTGTGACAGCAGCCTTTGAGCACGATGTTCTTCGCGGCCTTCACGGTGTGGCGTGCCGTCTCCCGTAGGGTCACCGCGTCGTTGCGGTACGAGCGGAGCGAGCTGGTCACGTGCACCTGGGCATCCTCGGGCAGGCGGTCGGCCTGTTCGCCGTCACCAACCTCGACGACCTCCTGCTTTTGTCCGTGCTCTTCGCCCGGGGCGCCAAACACCGCGGCGCGGCCCGCCGCATCGTGCTCGGCCAGTACCTCGGGTTCGCCGCCATCCTCGCCGCCGCGCTCAGCGGGACCCTCCTGCCCGCGGCGGTCATCGCCTACCTCGGCCTCCTGCCGCTCGCCCTCGGCCTCAGGGCGGCCCGGCAGGCCTGGCAAAACCACCGGGACGATGCCGACCGCGCCGGGCAGGGGGCCGGCCCGGGCCTGCTGGAGGTCGTCCTCCTCACCGTCGCCAAGGGCGGCGACAACCTCGGCGTCTATGTGCCCGTCTTCGCCACCGCCGGCCCCGGCGCCGTGAGCGTTTACGTCGTCGTCTTCCTCGTCCTGCTCGCGGGGTGGTGCTGTGCGGGCCGGTGCCTCGCCACCCGCCCGGCCGTCGCCCAGGCCTTCGGCCGCTGGGGCGACATCCTGCTCCCGGTGGTCCTCATCGCGATCGGCTTGTTCCTCCTCGTCGAGGGGGGCGCCTTCGGGCTCTGAGCCGGCGGCGCCGGCGGCTCAGAGCCCGAAGGCGGTGATCAGACGCATCGCCTGGATGCTACGGTCACCGGCTGGGCGGTTCAGGACTTCTAAGGGTGAGCGAATTGCCGACGGGGTCTTCCTTCGACTGGGTCCGCGCAGAATCGTGGTGCGCCACGTTCACCCGTGGCATCACACCGGACGACGTACTCGTCCGCTATGGTGCGGTCCCGGGAGACGCCCGGGTAATGCCGAAGCCGGAGGCAGTCCGCCTGGGCGCCGATGCGTACCGGACTGGGGCCCCGAAGTCGGTGCTGCGGGTCGGTTCGCTGGGCGACTGGTCGTTCTGCTACGAGGAATGGGGAGTTCTGGGCGGCATGTCCGGCCCATTGTCGAGGCTCTCCCGCGGCACGGAGACATTCACCGTCGCCAGTAATGTCAGCATGGACACCTTCGGGCACTGGCGCGACGGCCGGTGCACCGAAGCCTTCGAACCGGATGACCCGGGCACTCGGCAGCCCCCGCCACATCCCTGGCGGGATGCCCTACAGGAACGACGGGAAGCAGGCGGGGGCAGCGAGCCCGGACTGGTGGCGGCGGTCCGGGTGATCGGCGACCGCATGGGCGCCGTCCTGGACGACGCCACCCTCGACGGCCCCCTGCCGACCGTGCTGCTCGGAGACGACCGTCCGCCCCGACCGTCCCGGCCCGGCGGCCGGGGCCGGGGAGCCGGGGTCCTACTCACCGACGGGGCCGGCCCGGACGCCCCGCCGGCCTGAGCGGGCCGCACCGCGCCGCCGGGTGGCACGCGTGGATCGCGTGCCACCCGGCGGCGTGCTTCACGACCGCGCGACGCGCACCGGCGGCCGGAGCAGGTCAGCCGGTGGACGGGCGGGGTCTGCAACGCACGAGGCTCCCGTGCCGGAGACAGAGGTATTCGACGTCTCAACTCACGCAGGCCTTCGACGCGGTGCTGGCCGATGCCGGGCTGGAGGTCGTCCTCAGCGGCATCCGGATGCCCCGGATGAACTCCATCATGGGACGGTGAATCCAGACCTGCCGGCGCGAGCTGCTGGACCACACCTTGATCTGGAACCAGCGCCACCTGCTCCACGATCCGCCGGGAGGCGGGTGAACCGCTCCGGATTCGATAGGGACTCGGTCGGCGGCCCGCCCCGCCCCACGGCATCGGGTCCCGATCCGGTGTCCTGGGTGGCGCGGGCCTTCTTCACCCAGCCCCGCAGCGACTCCGGACTGACCCCGAGTGCGATCTCTCGGTTTCGGGACAGTGGGGTGAGAGACAGCGGACCTGGGTGTGTTGTTGCTGGTCGGTGGTGGTTTAGGGACGTGGGGTTATTGTCCTGGACGTGAGAGATCCGCGGGGCGTCGCTGTCGTGGGGGTGTTATCCCGTGCTGGGTGACGCTGTCTTGAGTTTTGTGAATTCTTATCCACTGGCCGGTGGGTGGTTGGTGTGCTCGGGGTGTGGATCAGGAAGTGGAGCGCCCGGTTTCTGAGGTGTCGGGCCGAGCGGCTGGTGCGTTGCCTGCTGTGTCTGTTCGGGCGTTGTGGGGGCCGGCGGTGCGCCGGTTGTTGGTCCTGCGGCGGGAGGGGAAGCCCTGCGCTTGCCGATAACCTCATCCGCCCTGGTCGGAGCCGGTGTGCGGGGGGTACGGGACGTCGAGTGCGGTCGGTCGAGTCCGCGCCGTCGCGCGGCTGTCGATCAACGCGGCATGATGACCAACCGTGCCGCTGCGACCGGCCTACCCGGGCAGGGCGAACGCGTTCGCCCTGCTGCGCCTGCCACCGATGAGCGATCGGGACAAGGACATGGAGATCCTCGCCCTGCGCCACCGACTGTCGGTGCCGGAGCGCCGACTCGGTAAGGAGAAGGTGCGCTTCAGCCCGAGCGGCCGGGCGTTCCCGGCGGCGCTGCCGTACCGGCTGCCGCGGGACGTGCCGCGCAGGCCGCGGCTGCTGGTGCGGCCGGACACGGTGCTCCGTGGGCACCGCGACCCGGTCGCCCGCCGCCACGCCGACCAGTCCCGGCCGAAGCGCCCGGGCCGGCCCCGCACCGGGCGCTCCGTCCGCGCCTTGGTGCTGCGCCCGGCACGGGAAAATCCCCCGTGGGGCTGCCGGCGCCTCCACGGCGAGCTGCTGGTGCCGAGCGTGAAGGTCGCCGCCTCCACGGTCTGGTAGATCCTGCGGGAGGCCGGGATCGACCCGGCGCCCGAGCGGACCTCCAGCACGTGGGCCGACTTCCTGCGCCCCGGGCCGACGCGCTGCCGGCCTGCGACGTCTTCGAGACGGTCACCCTGATCGGGGCACGACTGTACGTGTGCGCCGTGCTCGAGCACGCCGGCCGACGGATCCGGATCCTGGGTGCGACCGCGCACCCGACGGCCTCGGGGGTGGCGCAGGCCACGAGGAATCTCGTCATGGACCTGGAGGATGCCGGCTGCCGGGCGCGGTTTTTGATCCGGGACCGGGCCGGGAAGTTCCCCGCCCTGTTCGACGCGGTCCTCGCCGCTGCGGGGATCGAGGTGGTGCTCGGCGGTGTCCGGATGCCGCGGATGAATGCGGTCATGGAACGCTGGGTGCAGACCTGTCGGCGCGAGCTGCTGGACCGGACCTTGATCTGGGATCAGCGGCATCTGCTCCACGCCCTGCGGGAATTCGAGCGTTTCTACCAGGTGCACCGGCCCCCTCGGGGCATCGCGAACGCCCGCCCGTTGAACCCGTTGCCCACGCCGATCGTCGATCCGGACCAGATCACCTGTCTCGAGGTACGACGACGCGATCGCCTCGGCGGCCTTCTCCACGAGTACGAGCATGCCGCCTGACCTGCCCGGACGAGGATTTCGGCAAGGGCAGGGTCAGTGAGATCTGATGGACTGGTCGGTCATTTCGGGGTGTTGAACGGCGCAGTGCGTTATCCGCCAGAGCGGTGATCAGGCCGGGGACGGCGTTGAGCCGCGAGAGTCGTCTGCGTTCGCTGATGCATCGTCGTGGTGGGTCGGGCCGACACTCGGGCAGCGCGGTGAGAGTGCGTTTGAGATCTGTGGCTGTGGCGGTTCCGGTCAGGTAGCGTGATCGACGTGGACCAGGGGCGGGCAGCAGCTCAGCGGGTCCGCGCTCGCCGCGGGTTTCGAGGCCACCTGGCAGGAGGCGGACCGCCTGTGCCGGGCCGAGCCTGACGGGCGTGTGGTCCGCACCCGGCACGGTGATCCGAGGCTCCTGTCGGAGTTCCTGCTGACGCGAGTGGTCGAGGTCGCCGTACGCGGCCTGGACCTGGCCGACGCCCTGGGACGCGAGCCGTGGCTGACACCGCAGGCCGCGGACGTTGTGCAGGATCTTCTGCTTGGCCCGGACAGTGCGGCAGCGCTGGAGAAGCTGGGCTGGAGTCGGCTTCTCTTCCTGCGTAAAGCGACGGGACGCGACCTGATCACCCGGGAGGAAGCGGCGGAGGTCGACCGCCTGGGAATCCGCTGGCTGACGCTGGGCTGAGCATGGTCGTGCGTCGGGTCTCCACAGTGCGGCACAGATTCGGCATGGGCCGCATGTGCGAGGGGCAGAATGGCGTGGCCTCAGCCCCCTGAACACCCGCTGGGCCGAGAGGAAACCGCCCAGCAATACCCGAACCGGGCATGTCCGCTGACGCCGGACTCACGGACCGCCAACCAACTTGCGGAGCGGGTTTGGCCGGCGGTCTGCTTGCTCTGGGACCGAGCGGACTCAAAAGGTCCGCACTGCGTGTGAGCCGGCGGTGGCCAGAGGTTCCCGGCAAAGAGGTCGTGGAAGGCCGCCGAAGGCCCATGCCCCCACTGTCTACCCGTCACGGTTTCCCTGCTGATCGGCTCCGGACGGGAACGGTAGTCGGCCAGTTTGACGTGACTGGTCGTCTTTTCCGCCGCCTCGCCGGCGGGCGAGGTACCAGCGTCGGCCGGTGGCAAAGGCGCGCCGTGCGGTGCGCACCGCAGCGATCTGAGTGGCGAGGTGGAGTTGATGGTGCCAGGGGTTCTGGCCGCCGTGGCGTACCGACATGGCATGCGCGAACGCCACAGCACCGCGGTCGACGTACTGGTCCAGGTGCTCGAACCACGCCATGCTCGTACGCGAGGCCGCCTGCACCGGATGGAGTTCCGCGCGGCGATGGCGGTCGTACTCCCGCAGCGCGTCCTCCACGTCAAGGTATTTCTGCAGGCTGTGTGCAAGGACGATCGCGTCGATGATCGCCAGTCTGGTGCCCGACCCCAGCGTGAAGTGGGTGGTGTGGGCAGCGTCGCCGACGAGCACCGTCGTGCCGTGGTACCAGGTCTTGTTGGTCACGTGCGCGAAGCGCTGCCAATGCGCCGGTGCCCCCCGTGATCGGCTGATCAGGCGGTGGCCGTCGAGTGCGCGCTTGAAGATCTCCTCCAGCAGTCCCACTCCCTGGTCGCGGCCGAGCACGTCGAGCCCCAGACCGTGCCAGGTCTGCGGTGAGCATTCGACGATGCAGGTGCTGATTCCCTCGACTGAGGGGTAGGCGTGAAACCAGATCCATCCGGCGGACGTCCGCTCGAAGCTGAACACGAAGCTGCGGAACGCCTGGTCCGTGCCGAGCCAGAGGTAGGGATTGAGACCGACCTCGATGCGAGTTCCGAACGCTGCGCTCTGCCCCCGGATCCCGCTGTTCGCACCGTCGGCAGCAACGAGAAGGTCCGCTTCGGGAAGCGTCGAGAGATCTGCAACGCGGTGGCCGTACCGGACGTCGACGCCGAGCTGCACGGCACGCCGGGCCAGGACGTCGAGCAACGCAGATCGGCTCATGCTGTATCCGTACCCCCCGAAGTACGCCGTCTGCTCGCCGCCCGAGCCGTGCACACGCACCTCCTGGTCCTGCCACAGCACGGACCTGGCGGTGACCTCCCGGGCGCTTTCCGGATCGTTGCGATAGAGGACGTCCAACAGGTCGTCCCAGTACACGACGCCCCAGCCGTAGGTGGCCGCGGGCGGGTCACGGTCGTACACGGTGATCTCGTGCCCGGCATCGCGCAACTTGGCCGAGATCGCGAAGTACAGCCCCGCAGGCCCCGCACCGACGCACACGATCCTCACCGCTACACACCGCCCCGACTACCGGTCGGATGGGAGGCCCACCACTCCAGACGGGTCCGGATGCCCGAGATGTCCGGGCATCCGGATGCAGCACTCACAAAACTGCCGCAGGTTGGTCGCGAGCTCACTGCGCTGGAGCGTCAGTAGACACGCCCGCCATCGCCGTGGTCACCACCGAAGCCGTGATCGAAGCCGTGGTCACCACCGAAGCCATGATCGAAGCCATGATCGAAGCCCCAGCCCCAGCCGGAGTGGCAGTGGTCTCCCCAACCCCAGCCCCAGCCGTCACCGAAGAAGCAGCGATCCCCCCGGGCCTTGCTGTCGTGGAAGGGAGCCGAAGCGACATGGGACGACGAGGGGGAAGCGGCCGCGCTGACAGCGCCGGCTCCGGCCGCGACGGCAAGGATGGGTGCCATGCAGACCGCAGCGGCTATTCGCCGCGTCCTGCTCGTGGTTGCGCGCATGATGATGTCCCCCTTCCGGGGGTCGAAACAGAGATCTCGGGCACTCGGGGAGAACGCCCGTACGCGCCAGATCCTGCGCGCGGGTCTGACACGCGGTGACCCACCCGCCGGACGTACTGAAACATCGTCGCAGCAGTTTCCAGGCAGGCTTGCGGATCTTACTATTGAGTACAAGACGGAGCATACGGTACGAAACGCCCCGTTTCGCTAAAAAATAGAGCCATTCTCCGGGCAAAGTCAACGGGGGTGCCAGGGGCTCACGAGGGAGGCATGCGGTGGACACTCCCAGGCCTCAGGACGGCCGTCAGAGCGCTCTGGCTCCTGAGGGCGCCCGGCCCGACCGCATCACGCCCGACTCGCGGCGGCGCCGCCGGGAGTCCCACGAAGCCGTGCTCCGAGCCACGAAAGACCTCCTCGGCGAGGTCGGATACCAGCGGCTGGCCTTCGAAGGCGTCGCCCGGCGGGCCGGAGTCAGCAAGGCCACCATCTACCGGTGGTGGCCGAACAAGGCCGCACTCGTGATCGAGGCCCTCAGCGGGGAGGTCCCCCTACCTCCCATCCACGAGACCGGCGACCTCGAAGCCGACCTGCGCACCGCCGTCCGTCTCACCATCGAGCTCGTCTCCGCCATGCCCACTTGCCTGATCCTCCCGGCGCTTCTCGCCGACGTGATCGAGGATCCCACCGGCACGGAAGCCTTCGCCGAGCTCATCGAACCCCGCCGCGCGTCGGTCGCGAACCTGCTGGAGCGGGCCCGCCTCGAAGGCCGGTTGCCGCCGGACACCGATACGTCACTGATGGTCGACATCTACTCCGGGACGGTCGTGTACCTGGCCGCGGTGAACCGCATACCACCGGGCGAGGCGGTGGTGGACCAGCTCGTCACCCTCCTCCTGCACGGCCACCTCCCGGTCCCAAAAGGACCCGCCCCCGCAGACCGGGACGGATCACCAGGCGGGTGAGCCGACCGCGCAGAAGTCGCCCCCTGCGGGGACGATCCCTGTCGATGGTGCCGTAGGCCGTACCGAGCGGCCGCTGCCGGAGCTGATCGAGGCCGAGGCCACCGCCCGGATCGGCGCCGAGTGGGGCGAACGCACCGACGCCCGCACCGCCTACCGCAACGGGCACCGGGACAAGACGGTGACCACACAGGCTGGCGACCGGCGTTGTCAGGTTGAGTGGTGGCCTTCTCGGGCGGCATGATCATCCGTCTTGCCGAATCGCTGGAGGGACTGTCCGTGGTGACGCCGTCGTACCGGGGTTTCCGCTTCCCTCCGGAGGTCATCTCCCACTGCGTGTGGCTGTACCACCGCTTCCACCTGAGCCTGCGCGACATCGAGGAGCTGATGCTCGAGCGCGGCATCGAGGTCAGCCACGAGACAGTCCACCAGTGGACGCGCCGGTTCGGTCCGGCTTATGCCGCTGCGCTACGTCGGCGCCGTCCGGGGCCTGGTGACAAGTGGCACCTGGACGAGGTGTTCGTCAAGATCAACGGCGTGCAGCGGTACCTGTGGCGGGCCGTGGACCAGCACGGGAACGTGCTGGACATCCTGCTGCAGAACCGGCGGGACGAGGCCGCGGCCAGGCGTTTCTTCCGGAAGCTGATGAAGAAGACCCGGTCGGTGCCCCGGGTGATCGTCACCGACAAGCTCCGCTCCTACGGCGCCGCCCACCGCACGGTGATGCCGTCGGTGGAACACCGCTCACACAAGGGCCTGAACAACCGGGCCGAGAACTCCCACCAGCCGACGAGGCAACGCGAGCGCGCGATGAAAGGCTTCCGATCGGTGGGCGCCGCGCAGCGGTTCCTGGCCGCGGTCGGCGGCATCTCATCCCATTTCCGGCTCTCCTGTCGCTTCCGTGGGTGGGGTTATGCGAGTTGACGGCCTGGTAGCTGCGGGCGGTGTCCGCCGAGGCTGAGCATCGCCAGGGCGATCAGGGCGTCGGGGCTCTTGAACCCGAAGGCCAGGCGGGTGATGAGGCGGATCTTGGTGTTCGTGGACTCGATCAGCCCGTTGCTCAGGTTGTGCTCGGCCGCGGCAATGATGGCGTCCCAGTGCCGGACGATGGCGCGCTGGAGGTCGACGAAGGCGGGGATGCGACAGCGTCGGGCCCAGATCACCCAGTCCCACAGCACCTCGGCGGTGTCCTTGCCCTGTTTCAACGCCATGCGCAGGCCCTCCTTGAGGAGGTAGGCGCGGTGCAGCAGCGGGTGGGCTGCGGCGATGAAGGCGAGCTGAGCCTGCTGGCCGGCGGTGAGGTCCTCGGGGTTCTTCCAGAGTGCGAAGCGGGCCTTCTTCAGCGACTTCGAGCCGCGGGTGGTCCGGCCCTTGCCGCCGCGCTCGGCGTTCCACACGTTCCGGCGGACGACGTCCAGGGCGTCGGTGGCCCACTTCACGACGTGGAAGGGGTCCATGCAGCGCACCGCGTTCGGGCAGCGGGCCGCGACGACGGCATCGATCCACTCGGCGCCGTCCGCCGACACGTGCGTGATCTGCGCGGTGCGCTCGGCGCCGAGGGCGTCGAAGAAGGCGTGCAGGGTGTCCTTGTCCCGGCCGGCCGCCGCCCATACCAGGCGCCCGGAATCGTGATCGACCACGATGGTGAGGTACTTGTGCCGCTTCTTGTAGCTGATCTCGTCGATGCCGATCCGCCGCAGTCCGGCGAACAGGTCCACCAACGCTTCGACGTCGACCCAGACCCGCTCGCAGATGTTGCCGACGGTGCGCCAGCCGATCCGCAGCAGCTGGGTGACGGTGGTCTTGCTGCAGCAGGTGGCCAGCCACGCGGCGGTGGCGTCGAAGGCGTGGGTGTGTCCGGCGCCGTGTCTGGCCCAGGGCACCGCCGCGACCGTCACGCCGTGCTCGGGGCAGGCCACCCGCGGCGCGTCGGCTTCGATCACGGCTTTGAGGGTGCCGATGTCCAGGGCCCGCCAGCGGCGGCGGCCCTCACCGGCGTCGTACTTCGCGCACGTGCGGCTACAGATGCCGCACCGCTGCCGCCGGCCCTTCGCGGGCCGGGCGCAGACCACGATGACGCGCTCGCCGTCGTCCCCCTCGCCGGGCTCGGCCTCCTCCACACTGACCTGCTCGATCACCGTGTTCTCGACATCGAGCAGCCGAGTCCATACCCCTGCACTTCGCACGCCGTATCCGGGTTCTTCCGTTTCGTACCTTCAGCAGTCGAAACGTATCCCGGATACGGCGTGTTCTACGCATCAGCCCAGGTCAGACACCCACGGAAGCGACAGGAGAGCCCCATTTCCGACCCCGCCGTCACCTCCTCGCCGCCCCGAACTACCGCGCCGAGATGATCCTCCGCTTCGTGATCTGGGACCAGATCACCGGCGTCGCCGGCCTGCCCGCCATAGCCTGAGCCGCTGTCACCACCGAAGCCGAAACGCGCCGAACTGGCTCACACCCTCGAGCACTCGCTCAACCTGACAACACCCTCCTGTCGCTTCCGTGGGTCGCCGGTAAGGGCGTAGCGGTGGGCGGCGAGTGAAGCGGTTGGCCGAATAGCCCCTCCCGGCACCACCGACGACGCCCGCATCCGCCATCTCACCCTCGCCCTGCCCCCGCAGTACGCGGCCCGCCTCTTCGCCGCCCGGGCCGATGGCTCTTCCCAGGCCGACGGGCCGGACAGCCCATGACCCCGGACACCCTCGAAATCCGCCTCCGCCACCTGGGCTTCCCCACCCAGCGAGGACGCGCATCGGCGATCCGCCGCCTCGTCCTCCAGGCCCCCGCCCCCGTGGTCGCCCGCATGCTCGGCTACCACGACGACACCACCGCCCAACTCGCCGCCGAGGCCGGGGGAACCTGGAAACGCTACGCCCCCGGAGATCACGCTCGGTGACCCGCTCTCAGCGACGGATGCGGAAAGCCGGTCACGCATGCCCTTCGTCACCCCGCAGGTACGCTCCCGCACGAGCCGCAGCCACTGCGGCCTCGGCGGCCTGATCTGCGGCGGCTTCGTCGAGGCGGCTGCTGCTGGTCAGCAGCCGGTAGTAGAGGGGGGCGGAGACAGCACGGATCACCTCGTGGACATCGGTGCCCTCAGGCACCTCGCCCCTGTCGATGGCCTGCTGGACACAGGGTGCCCATTCCTTGACGCGGATGTCGTAGAAGCGGTGCAGGGCCTCGGCTGTCTTCGCCTCGCAGGTGGCGGCGGCGATCACTGCTTTGAACAGCGCTCCTTGCCGCGGATCGGCCAAGGTGCGCTGCACGAGCCGGGCGTTGGCCTTGAGATCACCGCGCAGCGAGCCGGTCTCGGTACGCGGCAGTGATTGCTCGGCCATGTCCATCAGCAGGTCGGCCACCAAGATGGTCACCGTTCCCCAGCGGCGGTAGACGGTGGTCTTGCCCACCTCGGCACGGCGCGCGATGTCGGCGAGGTCCAGGCCGGCGAAGCCATGCTCCGCCAAGGCGTCCCCAACCGCCTGCAGCACCGACGCCCGCACCCGCGCCGTGCGCCCTCCAGGCCGGACGGTCCCCGGATCCGCACCCTCAATTCCCATAACGGGACTCCAGTTTCGTTAATTACGCACACCTGCTACGTTGAGGCACACACTAACGGAACTTCAGAACCATTAGCCAGGTCAGGCGACGAGAGAGGAACAGCCATGGAATACAGGCGGCTGGGCGCATCCGGCCTCAAGGTCCCCGCACTGAGCTTCGGCGCCGGCACCTTCGGCGGCCAAGGGCCGCTGTTCGGTGCCTGGGGCAACACCGATGCGCAAGAAGCCCGCCGTCTCGTGGACATCTGCCTCGACGCCGGGATCACGATGTTCGACACCGCTGACGTCTATTCCAGCGGGGCCTCCGAGGAGGTACTGGGCGAAGCGATCAAAGGCCGCAGGGACGAGGTGATCGTGTCCACCAAGACGAGCCTGCCGATGGGTGACGGTCCAGGCGATGCGGGCTCCTCTCGTTCGCGCCTGATCACCGCGTGCGAGGACGCCCTGCGCCGGCTCGGCACCGACTACATCGACCTGTTCCAGCTGCATGCCTTTGACGCCGGCACGCCGGTCGAGGAAGTCCTGTCCACACTCGACGATCTCGTACGAGCAGGGAAGGTCCGCTACCTCGGCATCTCCAACTTCTCCGGCTGGCAGGCGATGAAGTCCCTCGCGAGTGCGGAGAGATACGGCCACCCGCGCTATGTCGCACATCAGGTCTACTACTCCCTCATCGGCCGCGACTACGAATGGGAGCTGATGCCCCTCGGGCTCGATCAGGGCCTCGGAGCCCTCGTCTGGAGCCCGCTCGGCTGGGGACGGCTCACCGGCAAAGTCCGCCGCGGCCAGCCGCTACCGGCCAACAGCCGACTGCACCACACTGCGGACTACGGCCCACCGGTCGAGGACGAACACCTCTACCGCGTGGTCGACGCCCTCGACGAGATCGCGCAGGAGACCGGCAAAAGCATTCCGCAGATCGCCATCAACTGGCTGCTGCAGCGACCGACCGTCTCCTCCGTAATCATCGGCGCCCGCGACGAGGACCAGCTTCGCCAAAACCTCGGTGCAGTCGGCTGGACTCTCACGCCCGACCAGATGGTGAAACTCGATGCGGCCAGCGGCAAGACAGCGCCCTACCCGTACTTCCCTTACCAGCGCCAGGAAGGCTTCGCCCGCCTCAACCCGCCAGTTGTCGCGCGTCCGCCTGCTGCATAACATCGGCGTCAAGTAGCAGGAACAGCCGCGTATCCCGGACTCGGGCCGGCAGGGTGCTGCCTCACTCAACGCCTGCCCGGGGCCTGGACAGCTGCGGTGATAGCTTCTCTCCCCCTGCCGACCATCTTGTTGGCGCGACCACACACGGTCACCACGGAACCTCACGCACCGAGGAATAGGCGACAGTCGATTACGCGAGGTCGCCAGTTTCATGCCCCTACCTCAGGTCGCACACCTGGTCCTGCTGCCACACCCTCCGGGTCACCGCCAAGCGGTCGCCTCGGTCGCGTGGATGCAGTAACGCTCGTAAGTGCTCTCACCACCGGCCCTGGGGACCGCACAGGCGGTGACCTGGAACTCGCCGTCGCCCACACTCACCATGCTGGTGAACTTGTCGTCGTCGTACTCGATCTCGGCAGTGCGCTTGGCTCCCCCGGTGGCCTCTGCCGTAACCAGGTCTCCCGGGCTCCCCCGCTCGATCCGCGCCCATACCGCCTGGCAGTTCTCGCTGTAGCGGAGCTGAAGGAGGGCGGGGTTACCGGCGGCGGGTTTGAAGGTGCGCGCGTCCTCGCCGCATCCCTGGTTCTGCGGGTTCTTCCCCTCGCAGGCTTCACCCGGACAGGTCGGCTCGTCGAGGAAAGTCTTCATTACGTGTTCTCCGAGCGGGGACAAGACGGCAGCCGCCACGGCGCCGACGATTGCCACGGCGTAGGCCAGTGTCGTCGCACTGTTGCGCCTGCTCCGCCTGCCTGCGGGCGGTTGTGACTCGGGCTCGGGGGACACTGCGGAGTTGTCGCTGGGGCTGTTTGTCGTCACGGGGACCACCTTGGTGCGCCGGCCGGAAGAGACAGAGTCCACCCCTGTTGTCACAGGGGGAAGGCGCACGTCGGAAGCACAGAAGGCATGCAAGCCCCCTCCTCATGCGCCCTTGCTCAGGCAACGACAACACCCGGACCAGGCAACGGGCACTCAGCCCGGATTCACCGGCTGATGGTTCGGTAAGACCTGCGGGAGAACGAAGAGATGCCTCGTGACCTGCGATGATGGGCTTGTCTAGGGTCCATCAGCGCGAGAGTAACAAGGCATCTCCGAAGTGCAATCTTCTCACGCCGCGGCGGCGGTGGCCGCTGCGTTCGACGAGCCGAATCTGGTTGCGGACGCTGGGCTGGTACCGCTGATCCGGCTGGCCGAACGGACGGGACTCCCGTCGCTGGTACGGCAGCACGTGAAGATCAAGGACGCGGCGAACAGCGGCGGGGCGAACCCGGATGCGAAGGTGATGTCGCTGGTCGCGGGCATGTGCGCGGGGGCGGACAGCATCGAGGACCTGCACCGGCTGCGGCACGGTGCGATGCACCGGCTCTTCGAGGGGGTCAGGGCCCCGTCGACGGCGGGCACCTTCCTGCGCTCCTTCACCCACGGTCATTCCCGCCAACTCCACCGGGTCCACCGCGCCTTCCTCGCTCGTCTGGCCCGGCACACGCCGCTGCTGCCCGACGCCCGGACCGTGGCGTTCGTGGACATCGACCCCACACACCGGCAGGTCTACGG
>NZ_JAESIF010000083.1:0-23687 GCF_016757295.1 Streptomyces sp. M2CJ-2
TCTGCCCCGCCCCGCCCACTCCACACAAAACGATCAAGAGACCGCTTCACGATCATCGGATTCGAGAACGGTTCTCAACACGAAGCGGCGCACAATCCGCTTCAGTCCTGGCACCGATCGGGCCGAACCGCACCCTCCCCACCTCGGGGAGACAGCGTGAGCGCCGGAACGCGCACGGCCCCATGGAGCGCCGGTCTCCACGATCACCGCGTCGTGGCTCCTCGCTGTCTCTTTCCGAGACAGTCGCCGCGTGGTTCGCAGCAGATCGTTCAGGCGCTTCTCTCCCTCACCCGAGCCCCTCACTCTGCACCCCGAAGCCACCTGACGCACCATCAGAAAAAGCGCCAGACGAGCGTCATTTCAGCGTCAAGATATCGCTTGTAACGCCCACACGGCACATAATACGCACGGACAAAATCGCAGTTCAGGAGCCCTTCGCGGCCGGTTCAAGGATGGCAACGCACTCCATATGATGCGTCATCGGGAACAGGTCGATGGCCGCCGTTCAGCTGCATCGGTGCCTGGACCGAACAACTTCGTCAGCGAAGGGCGGGGATGATGTCGGTGCCGTAGGCGTCGATGGTGGCTTCGCGGTTGTCGTGCATGTCGTAGACGGCGAACTGGTCGACGCCCAGGTCCTTGAGGTGCCGGAGCTTGTCGATGTGGGCCTCGGTGGGGCCGAGGAGGCAGAAACGGTCGACGATCTCGTCGGGGACGAAGTCGGTGGACGGGTTGTCGGCGCGGCCGTGGTGGCTGTAGTCGTAGCCGTGGCGGTCCTTGATGTACGTGGTGAGCTCATCGGGGACCATGGCGGAGTGCTCGCCGTACTTGGCGACGAGGTCGGCGACGTGGTTGCCGACCATGCCGCCGAACCACCGGCACTGGTCCCGGGCGTGCGCCAGGGCATCGGGCGAGTCGTCGGCCGTGACATATGCGGGCGCGGCGACGCAGATCGTGAGGGCGTCGGGGTCCCGGCCGGCGTCCTGGGCCGCCTTCCGTACCGCCTTGACCATCCATTCGGTGAGGAAGGGGTCGGCGAGCTGGAGGATGAAGCCGTCGGCCTTCTGCCCGGCGAGGGCCAGCGCCTTCGGCCCGTACCCCGCCATCCAGACGGGCAGCCTGCCGTTCCTCACCCACGGGATCCGCAGCGGCTGCCCGTCGACCAGCGCCTCCCGGCCCTCGGCGAGGTCGCGGATGACCTCGATGGCCTCGCCGAGCCGGGCCAGGGTGTTGGGCTTGCGGCCGGCGACCCGCATCGCGGAGTCGCCGCGGCCGATGCCGCAGACGGTCCGGTTGCCGAACATGTCGTTGAGGGTGGCGAAGGTGGAGGCCGTGACCTCCCAGGTGCGGGTGCCGGGGTTCGTCACCATCGGACCCACGTGCAGCTTCGTGGTGTGTTCCAGGATCCGGCTGTAGATGACGAAGGGCTCCTGCCACAGCACGGCCGAGTCGAAGGTCCAGCCGTAGCGGAAGCCGTTGCGCTCCGCCCGGCGCATCAGCCCGACGACCTGCGACGCCGGCGGGTCGGTCTGCAGGACGAGTCCGAAGTCCAACGCGGGACCTCCAGTTCACATCGGTGCGGGGAGGTCCTGGGGGTCAGCCCAGGTACTGGCAGGTGGAGCGCGGGACGAACGTGCCGTGGCCGGCGTGACCGACGTACTTGCGCTGGTCGATGACGACCTCACCCCGCGAGAGCACGGTCTCGACCTGGCCGGTCACCGTCCTCCCCTCGTACGCCGAATAGTCGACGTTCATGTGGTGAGTCTCGGCCGAGAGCGTCTGGGTGACGTGCGGGTCGTAGATCACCACGTCGGCGTCGGCGCCCGGCGCGATCGTGCCCTTCTGCGGGTAGAGGCCGAACATCCGGGCCGGGGTCGCACAGGCGATCTCGATCCAGCGGCGGCGTGAGATGTGCCCTTCCACGACAGCCTGGTGCAGCAGGTCCATCCGGTTCTCGACGCCAGGCAGGCCATTGGGGATCTTCGAGAAGTCGCCCCGGCCCAGCTCCTTCTGGCCCACGAAGCAGAACGGGCAGTGATCCGTCGACACCACCTGGAGGTCGTTCGTCCGCAGACCCCGCCACAGCGCCGCCTGATGCTCCTTCGGCCTCAGCGGCGTCGAGCACACGTACTTGGCGCCCTCGAAGTCCGGCTCCGCCAGATTGTCCGTCGACAGGAACAGGTATTGCGGGCAGGTCTCGCCGAACACCGGCAGCCCCATGTCCCTCGCCGCCGCCAGCTCCGCCACCGCCTCCTGGGCCGAGACGTGGACGACGTAGAGCGGCGCGCCGGCCACCCGGGCGAGCTGGATCGCCCGGTGGGTCGCCTCCGCCTCAAGGAGCGTCTTGCGGACCTCCCCGTGATGGCGCGGATCGGTCTCGCCGCGGGCCAGGGCCTGCTCCACCAGGACGTCGATCGCGATGCCGTTCTCCGCGTGCATCATGATCAGACCGGCCGTGTCACCAGCAACCTGCATCGCCCGCAGGATCTGGCCGTCATCCGAATAAAAGACCCCCGGATAGGCCATAAACAATTTGAACGAGGAAATGCCATGCTCGATGAGCTTCGGCATCTCCTTGAGCGTCGCCTCGTTCACGTCCGACATGATCATGTGGAACGCGTAGTCGATCGCGCACTTCCCGTCCGCCTTCTCCAGCCAGGCATTCAGGCCGGCCTGCAGCGAATGGCCCTTTGACTGCACCGCGAAATCAACGATCGTCGTCGTCCCGCCCCACGCCGCCGCCCGCGTCCCCGTCTCGAACGTGTCCGAAGCGAACGTCCCACCGAACGGCAGCTCCATATGCGTGTGCGCGTCGACCCCGCCCGGGATCACGTACTTCTGCGACGCGTCGATGACACGGTCAGCCGTCCACTCCTGCGTCCCCGGCGCCGCCAACGCCACCACCCGGCCGTGCTCGATCAGCACATCCGCGTGCACCTCGTCCGCGGCCGTGATCACAAGACCACCGGTAATCAGAGTCCGAGTCATTTCCCAGCCATCCCTTCATACCCGCCGACCACGCCACCACTGACACAGGCCGGGACCACGCCCCGGCCCACCCGCCCCCTCACGCCGCCATCTCGCACGGCACACGGCCTACTCCGCTAGAAAACCTCTGGTCACGCGGCCGAATGAAATCCTTGAACGACGTGATCCCTTCTTCCACCAGAAGGTCCATCTCCTTCAGTGTCTTCGGATTCACGTCGGAGACGATCATGTGGAAGCCGTAGTCGACGGCGCAGTTGCCCTCGGCCTTGGCGTGCCAGGCGTCCAGGCCCTCGCGCAGGGAGCGGCCGACGCTCTGCACCGCGAAGTCGACGACGGTGGTGGTGGTGCCGCCCCGGGCGGCGGCCCGGGTGCCGGTCTCGAAGGTGTCGGAGGCGAATGTGCCGCCGAACGGCAGCTCCATGTGGGTGTGGGCGTCGACGCCGCCCGGGATGACGTACTTCCCGGTGGCGTCGATGACCCGGCCGTCGGTGAACGCGGCGGCCGGGGTGCCGGAGGCGGCGAGGGCGGCGATGCGGCCGCCCTCGATCAGGACGTCGGCGTGGATCTCGTCGGAGGCGGTGATGACGAGGCCACCACGGATGACGGTACGGCTCATGCGTTGACCCTCCGCTGGATTGTGGTGGAGAGGTGCGGGTCGTCGGGGCCCGGTCGCGCGGTTCTCGCGCGCCCCGCGACCGGGCCCGGCGCCACGGGCCGCTACAGTGCGCTCCGCAGCGCGTGTTCGAGGATCGCGGCTCCCTCCTCGGCCTCCGCCACGCTGAGGGACAGCGGTGGGGCGATACGCAGGGCGCTGGTGTTGTGGCCGCCGCCCTTGCCGATGAGCAGTCCGCCCCGGCGGGCGGCCTCCAGCACGGCGGAGGCGGCCTGCGGGTCGGCCTCGTCGGTGCCCGGTTTCGTCAGCTCGACGCCGATCATCAGCCCGCGCCCGCGCACCTCCCGTACCGCGGGCACCTGGGCGGCGACGGCCCGCAGGCGTTCGAGGAGCATGCCGCCGACCCGCCGGGCGTTGCCCTGGAGGTCGTGCTCCAGCAGGTAGGTGAGATTGGCCAGGCCGGCCGCCATGGTGACCTGGGTGCCGCCGAACGTCGAAATGCTGTTGGCGTCCAGGCAGTTCATGATCTCGGCGCGGGCGATGACACCGCCGATGGACATGCCGTTGCCGATGCCCTTGGCGAAGGTCACGATGTCGGGCGGGCCGCTTCGGGCGTGGGCCTGCCAGCCCCAGAAATGGTCGCCGGTGCGGCCCCATCCGGTCTGCACCTCGTCGGAGATCCACAGGATGCCGTGTGCGTTCAGCACCTCGCGGAACGCCGCGTACAGCCCGTCGGGCGGTGAGGTGAAGCCGCCGACGCCCTGGATCGGTTCGGCGATCAGTGCTGCGGGCGGGCGGGTGTGGCCGAGCAGGTCCTTGAGGTCGTCGACGCAGGCCGCGATGAAGTCGTCGTCGCCGAGCGACGCGTACGGGCCCCGGGTGCGCACGCCGCCGTGCACGTACAGGGTCTGCAGCGGGGACAGCGAGGTCGGGGACCAGCCGCGGTTGCCGGTGACGCCGACCGCGCTGAAGGAGCGGCCGTGGTAGCTGTTGCGCATCGCCAGGACCGAGTTGCCGCGCCGGTAGGTGGTGGCGAGCAGCAGGGCGGTGTCGTTCGCCTCGGTGCCGGAGGTGGTGAAGAAGACCCGGGCGTCCGGGATGCCGCTCAACTGGGCCACTCGTTCGGCGAGTTCGACCATCTGCCGGTCGAGGTAGAGGGTGGAGGAGTGGATGATCCGCCCGGCCTGCTCGGCGACCGCCTTCGTCACCTCGGGCAGGGCGTGGGCGGTCATGGTGGTGAGGATGCCGCCGAAGAAGTCGAGGTACCGGTTGCCCGCGGAGTCCCAGACGTGGCGGCCCTCGCCGTGGGTGATCTCGATGGGCTCCTCGTAGTAGAGGGCGAGCCAGTCGGGGAGCACGGAGCGGTGGCGGCCCAGCAGGTCGTCGGTCACGGCCGCACCAGCCCCTCGTAGGCGTCGGGGCGGCGGTCGCGGTAGAACGCCCACTGCTGCCGCACGTCCTCGATGAGGTCGAAGTCGAGGTCCCGGACCACGAGTTCCTCCTTGCTGTCGCTGGCGACGTCGCCGACGAACTGGCCACGGGGGTCGACGAAGTACGAGGTTCCGTAGAAGTCGTTGTCCCCGTACTCCTCCTGGCCCACCCGGTTGATCGCAGCGACGAAGTACTCGTTGGCGACGGCCGCGGCCGGCTGTTCCAGCTGCCAGAGGTAGGACGAGAGGCCGCGGTGCGTGGCCGACGGGTTGTAGACCAACTGGGCGCCGTTCAGCCCGAGTTGTCGCCAGCCCTCCGGGAAGTGGCGGTCGTAGCAGATGTAGACGCCGACCTTGCCGACGGCGGTGTCGAAGACGGGCCAGCCGAGGTTGCCGGGCTTGAAGTAGAACTTCTCCCAGAACCCCTTGACCTGGGGGATGTGGTGCTTGCGGTACTTGCCGAGGACGGTGCCGTCGGCGTCGATCACGACCGCGGTGTTGTAGTAGAACCCCGACTGCTCGACCTCGAACACCGGCACGACGATCACCATGCCGGTCTCGCGGGCCAGTTCCCGCATCCGGCGGACGGTCGGCCCGTCGGGCACGGGTTCGGCCCAGCGGTAGTGCTCGGCGTCCTGGACCTGGCAGAAGTAGGGGGCGTTGAAGACCTCCTGGAACCCGATGATCTTCGCACCCTGCCGGGCCGCCTCGCGGGCGTGCTCCTCGTGTTTCGCCACCATGGACTCCGTGTCGCCGGTCCAGGTGGCCTGGACCAGGGCGGCTCGTACGACGTGTGCCATGAGCTACTCCTTCGACGCGACGTCAGCGCCTCTACGCCCGTAGAAACGGTCGTAGAGGGACGAACGTAAGCCTCCCGGGCGGCCTTGCCAAGACCATCGCCGTCAACCCGCAGGGTCGATCATGATTCGCACCCCGGTGGGTGAGTCCCCGTCCCGGGCCCGGTCCCGGGCTCCGTCCCAGGCCCGACCCCGGGCTCAGGCAGCGACCGACGGCACGACGGGCGGCGGGGCGGAGGGCACCGCGGGCGGCACGGCGAGCGGTGCGGCCGGGGCACAGCGGCCCACCAGCTCGTCCATCGACAGGTCGAGCACGCGGGCGAGGGCGGCCACCGTGAAGAACGCCGGGGTGGGGGCCCGCCCGGCCCGCTTCCGAGGTGCTGCGCCGAAGCGATCGTGCGAAGGTGTTCTACGAGCGCGCCGCAGGCAGCACACACACGCCACACGCACACCGTGCGGGCACCCTACGCACCGCGGGGACACGCACGGGTGTAACCGGGAGACGGCCGGGCACCCGCGTCCGGACCGTACGTCGAGCAGTGAGCGCGCCCCGGGGCTCCTTCGGGTTCCCGGTTCCGCCCGGCCCAGGGGAATCCCGCGGGGGCGCCGGAACGGATGTCCATGAGCAGCGGGTTCACGGGTCCGCAGGGCTACGGCCCGGACCCCTTCGGAGAATTCCTCGCACGCTTCTTCGGCGGGCCGCGCCCCCGGCAGATCGACATCGGCCGGCTGCTGAGCCAGCCGGCCAGGGAGCTGGTGCGCGGCGCCGCGCAGTACGCCGCCGAGCACGGCAGCCGGGACCTGGACACCCAGCACCTGCTGCGCGCCGCGCTCGCCACCGAGCCGACCCGCGACCTGATCAGCCGGACGGGCACGGATCCCGACTCGCTGGCGGCGGAGATCGACGAACGGTCCGGCCCCGTCCAGCACGGGCCGGACGACGCCCCGCCGCCGACCTCGCTCTCGCTGACCCCCGCCGTCAAACGGGCCCTGCTGGACGCCCACGACATGGCCCGGTCGACCGGGGCCGGCTACATCGGCCCGGAGCACGTCCTCAGCGCCCTGGCCGCCAACCCCGACTCGGCTGCCGGGCACATCCTGAACTCGGCCCATTTCACCTCCCCCGGGATGCCGCTGCCGCCCGACGTGCCGGACGCCGCACAGCCGCGCACCGAGCGGCCCCGCCCCGCGACGGGCACGCCGACGCTGGACAAGTACGGCCGTGACCTGACCGAGCTGGCCCACGAGGGCCGGATCGACCCGGTGATCGGGCGGGAGGAGGAGATCGAGCAGACCGTCGAGGTGCTCTCCCGGCGCGGCAAGAACAATCCGGTGCTGATCGGTGACGCGGGCGTCGGCAAGACCGCCGTGGTGGAGGGGCTGGCGCAGCGGATCGCCGACGGGGACGTGCCCGACGTGCTCATGACCCGGCGGGTGGTCTCCCTCGACCTGCCGGGCGTGGTCGCCGGTACCCGCTACCGGGGCGACTTCGAGGAGCGGCTGAACACCATCGTCGACGAGATCCGCGCCCACTCCGACCGGCTGATCGTCTTCATCGACGAGCTGCACACCGTCGTGGGCGCCGGGGGCGGCGGCGAGGGCGGTTCGATGGACGCCGGCAACATCCTCAAGCCGGCGCTGGCCCGCGGCGAGCTGCACATCGTGGGCGCGACCACGCTGGAGGAGTACCGGCGGATCGAGAAGGACGCGGCGCTGGCCCGCCGCTTCCAGCCGGTCATGGTGCCGGAACCCACGCCCGCGGACACGGTCGCGATCCTGCGCGGACTGCGCGACCGGTACGAGGCCCACCACCAGGTCCGCTACACCGACGAGGCGCTGGTGGCGGCCGTGGAGCTGTCCGACCGCTACCTCAGCGAGCGCCGCCTGCCGGACAAGGCGATCGACCTGATCGACCAGGCCGGCGCCCGGATTCGGCTGCGGGCCCGGACCAAGGGCACGGACGTACGCGCCATGGAGCGGGAGCTGGAGCAGCTGACCTACGACAAGGACCAGGCGGTCGCCGACGAGAAGTACGAGCAGGCGACGCAGTTGCGCGACCGCATCGGCGAGCTGAAGGAGCGGATCGCCGATGCCGGCGGTGAGGGCCAGGTGGACGAGGGACAGAGTCTGGTGGTGGACGCCGAGGCGATCGCGGAGGTGGTCTCCCGGCAGACCGGCGTCCCGGTCAGCAGGCTCACCGAGGAGGAGAAGGACCGGCTGCTGGGCCTCAAGGAGCACCTGCACCAGCGGGTCATCGGCCAGGACGAGGCGGTGCGGGCGGTCTCGGACGCGGTGCTGCGCTCCCGGGCCGGGCTCGCCAGCCCCGACCGGCCGATCGGCAGCTTCCTGTTCCTCGGGCCGACCGGCGTCGGCAAGACGGAGCTGGCCCGGGCGCTGGCCGAGGCCCTGTTCGGCAGCGAGGACCGGATGGTCCGCCTCGACATGAGCGAGTACCAGGAGCGGCACACGGTCAGCCGACTGGTCGGCGCCCCGCCCGGGTACGTCGGCCACGAGGAGGCGGGGCAGCTGACCGAGGTGGTGCGCAGGCATCCGTACTCGCTGCTGCTCCTCGACGAGGTGGAGAAGGCCCACCCGGACGTGTTCAACATCCTGCTCCAGGTCCTCGACGACGGCCGGCTGACCGACTCGCAGGGCCGGACGGTGGACTTCAGCAACACCGTCATCGTGATGACCAGCAATCTCGGTTCCGAGGCGATCACCCGGCGCGGTGCGACGCTGGGCTTCGCGACGGGCGGCGCGGAGGCGGACGAGGAGGCGCGGCGCGAGCAGATCCTGCGGCCGCTGCGGGAGCACTTCCGGCCCGAGTTCCTCAACCGGATCGACGAGGTGGTGGTCTTCCGCCAGCTCACCGCCGTGGAGCTGCGGCAGATCACCGATCTGCTGCTGGAGGGGACGCGACGCGGCCTGCGGGGTCAGGGCGTCACGGTCGAGTTCACCGACGCCGCCGTGGACTGGCTGGCGCAGCGCGGCCATCAGCCCGAGTACGGGGCCCGACCGTTGCGCCGCACCATCCAGCGCGAGGTCGACAACCAGCTGTCCCGGCTGCTGCTGGACGGCAGTGTCCGGGGCGGCGACCGGGTGACGGTGGACACGGCGGCCGGGAACCTCACGTTCCGGACCGGGGCGAGGGACGAGGCCGGCGCCGAGTCCGTCGGTCCCGAGCCCGACGGGCCCGGGGAGGCGCCGGCTTCCGGGCGGTGAGCGGTGGGCCGGACGCCCCTTCGGCCCTCGCTCACCGCGCCGGAGGGCGCCGTTCCCGGCCCACGGGCCGCGTCACCGGGCCACCGTGTCACCGGGGCATCACGTCACCGGCGCTCCGGGTGCACGACCATCGCGGAACCGCCGCCCCGGCGGGTCTTCTCCGCCGCGGCGAGCCATCGGCCGTCCGGCATCCGCTGCACAGCGGTGGTCGCGCCGATCTCCGGGTTCTCCTGGAACGAGTGCCCGATCGCCTCCAGTTTCCGCCGCAGCGCGCTGTCGTACAGGCCGGGTTCGAGGTCCGTGCGGGCCGTGTTGCGCTGGCTGGCGCGCGGCGCGGCGATCGCGTCGACCAGCGGCAGACCTCGGTCGAGGAACCCGGTGAGGGTCTGCAGCACAGTGGTGATGATGGTCGAACCACCGGGCGAACCGAGCGCCACCACCGGCCGGTCGTGCCGGTCGAGCACGATCGTCGGGGCGATCGAGGACCGGGGCCGTTTGCCGGGGCCCGGCAGGTTCGGGTCGTGCACGGCCGGGTTCGCCGGGGCGAAGGAGAAGTCCGTCAGCTCGTTGTTGAGCAGGAAGCCGCGGCCGGGCACGGTGATGCCGCTGCCGCCGGTCTGCTCGATGGTGAGGGTGTAGGCGACGACGTTGCCCCACCGGTCGGCGGTGGTGAGGTGCGTGGTGCTCTCACCCTCGTACGTCGTCGGGGCCGCGGTGCCTCCTGCCGCGCAGGGCGCGGGGTCGCGCGGGTCGCCGGGGGCGAGCGGGCTGGTGAGGACCGCGTCGTCCTCGATGAGGCACTCGCGGGAGTCGGCGTACCGCTGGGAGAGCAGTTCCTTCGTGGGGACGTCCTCGAAGGCGGGGTCGCCGAGCCAGCGCCCCCGGTCCGCGAACGCGATGCGGCTCGCCTCGATGAAGCGGTGCAGGTAGCCGGCGTCGTCGGCCCGGGAGAGGTCGGTCCGCTCCAGGATGTTGAGGGCCTCGCCGACCGTGGTGCCGCCGGAGGAAGAGGGCGCGACGGAGTAGACGTCCAGACCGCGGTACGACGTCTTCGTGGGCGGTTGGGACTTGGCGCGGTAGGCGGCGAGGTCCCGGGTGGACAACTGGCCGGGGCGGGCGTTCCAGCCGGAGTCCGGGTCCACGGGCGGCTCGTCGACCGTGTTCACGATGTCCCGGCCGATGCCGCCCCGGTACAGCGCGTCGACGCCCTCGCGGCGCAACTCCGCGTAGGTGCGGGCGAGATCGGGGTTCTTGAAGGTGGAACCGACCACCGGGAGCCGGCCGCCCGGCAGGAACAGCTCGACGGTGTCGGGGAAGTGGCGGAAGCGGGTCTCGTTGGCGGCGGTCTGCGCGCGGAAGGTCTCGTCGACGGTGAAGCCGTCGCGGGCGAGCCGCTCGGCGGGCCCCAGGACCGCGTCGAGCCGTTTGCTGCCCCACGTGTCCAGCGCCCGCTGCCAGGTGGCCGGCGTGCCGGGGGTGCCGACACCGAGGCCGCTGCTGACGGCCTCGGCGAAGGGGATCGGCGCGCCGTTCTCCAGGAAGAGGCCGGAGTCGGCGGTCAGCGGGGCGGTCTCGCGTCCGTCGATCGTGTGCACGGTGCGGGAGCGGGCGTCGTAGTGGACGAAGTAGCCGCCTCCGCCGATGCCGGCCGAGTAGGGCTCGGTGACGCCGAGCGCGGCGGCGGTGGCGACGGCCGCGTCGACGGCGTTCCCGCCCTTCCTGAGGACCTCGATCCCGGCGGCGGTGGCGTCGGCGTCGACGCTGGAGACCGCGCCTCCGTGTCCGACGGCCACCGGGGTCTTGGCGGGGGGCAGGCCGGGCCCACCGCCCTGCGTGGCTGCCGGTGACGGCGCTGCCGCTCCCGACGAGACCACGATGGCGGCGACCGCCGCGACCGTGAGCTTCCGTCCGACACGATGACGCATTCGCACCTCCGTTGAAGGGCCGTTCGCGCAGCCGCATTCATCGCCATGCCCACATCAGGAAGGTCACGGGGCGCGCCGCCGCGGCCTTTCGGACGCTCGTTCTCCGAACATCTCGAACGTGGGTTCGCTCGAGCCCCATAGCATGCGCGCCCATGAGTGACGACGTACGCGACATCGTTCTGGGTGTGGTCGCCTCCGGCCTCTTCGCCGCATTGGGCTGGATCGCCCGTACCTCCCTGTGGAAGCGCAGACTCCGGCGCAAGCAGGCCTTCTTCGGACTGCCGGAGAACTCCGAGTCGCTCCTCGTCGTCAACCGCGATCCTGCCACGGCGGAGCCGGCCGTGCACCGTTTCGACGTGTTCTCGCTGCTCGAGCTCTCGGCACTGATCAAGGACTGCGGGGCGCACGTGCAGGTGGTCACGCAGGACGCGGCCCACCAGGGTTTCGGCGAGCGCACGGAGTTCTGCGTGGGAGGACCCGCGTCGAACGGTCGCGTTCTCCGTCATGCAGGGCATGTAGGGGGGTGCCTCGCCGTCGTGCGCGATGCCGAGGAGTTTCCAGGGGCGCCGTGGAGGTCGCTGTCTGCTTCCCTGGCGTGGTTCTGATTGAGGTTGATCCCCGGGAGAGGGCGTCATCCAGGACCTCAACCCGGCCTGGGACCGCGAGTTCCTCGAGGTCTGCGCCTCAGGGGACACGAGGGTCTTCGACCGCTACCAGGCCACGGACACGGCCCGGGCCGCAGACAACTCCGCACACGAGGTCCGCACCCGGGCAGACCCGCACTCCGAACCAGTGCCCACCGTGCCCGATAGGACAACGGCTTCTCACGCTTGGTCACTCCTCGTGCTCCGAGCGAGCACGCCAGAGGTCGGCACACCACATCGCCAGCACGAAGGGAAACGTGGCCGGAGTGAGTTGAACCGCTTCGATCCCGGCCTGCAACAGCAGCACAGCGGGAACGGCGAGGACGCATGCTCGCCATCCTCTGCCGGTGCTGAGCATGCCCACCACGACGAGCACGGCGTTGAAGCCGTAGACGCCGGTGGTGATCTCGTTGGCCGGGAACAGCGGAACTGCCTGCACGATTCCGTACGTGGCCAGTGCGGCTGCGAAGGCTCCCACTGCCAGGGTCCACCGTGAAACCGCGAGTCCGGCGAGGACGAACAGGCCCGGCAGCAGACCCGTCACGAGGAAGACCTCGGCCCCACTGGCGAAGATGCCCAGTCCGAGCGTCGGGTGGGACGGTGGTGCCGAAGGCCAGTGCCTGAACTCACCCAGGTACTCCAGTAGCCAGTAGGTGAACACGAAGGGCGCAGTGTAGGCCGGTACGCGCAGAAAGTACCGGGCGACGTGCGTGAGCAGCGCGGCTGTCGCCGCTCCCCCGACAGCGGCGAGCACGGTGAGCCACAGTGGACGGAACGAGCCGGCGGCTCCCAGGGCGACCAGGACGGAATTGAAGCCGTAGAGCCCCTGCCCGATCCGCTCAGCCGGTACCCGCAACAGCGCGGCGGTAGCGGCCCCGACCGCGCTTCCGAGCAGTGCGCACATCCCGGCGACCGGGCCGGAGACGAACAGCCCCGCCAGGAACAGCACACCGGTGAGCGTGTTGTTCTGCAGGTACACCTGCGCGACTCCGCGAAGGATCCCCTGCAATGCCTCGAGGCCGAGGGCCTTGCGATGTTCCGGTGGGGGCGTCTTCGTGTTCACCAATGCTCCTCCGTGAGCTCCTTCCCGTCCGGGTGCGTCCGAAGGGCTTCGGTCAGCCGGTGCTGTGCGGTCACCGCGTCGGGAGCCAGGGCGGTGGCCGTCGCCCCGCCGGCGGCCAGCGGGGTCAACGACCACCATTCGCCGCTCGTCGGCGCCACCGGGTCGTTCTTCCAGACCACGGATTCGGTGGCCACCACCCGTGCCCCGGCGAGATAGCCGGCGCTGGCCTCCAGGCGGGAGTTCCCGAGTTCGAGTGTCTGCCGCACCAGCGGTGCTTCCCCGCGCGTGACGTGCGTGCTGGTCCGCAGCGAACCGGGACGCTCACCGCTGCGCCCGAGTACCAGTACCTCGCGGCAGCGCACGAGCGCATCCTGCGCCAGCTCCGCCCGGAACTCGGCCTCGTGCTCGGCGCAGGCGGTCACGACGGTGTGTTCCGGCAGGTACTCGAGGGTGCCGCCCTCGGCGACCTCGACATGCACGGTGCTGCGGCTGCCGCCCCGGCGGTGGCCGGGCAGCACCAGTGTGGCGGCGACACCGCGCAGCAGCAGGCGCGCACCCGCTCCGACCCGCACCCGCAGGTCCAGCTCGTCTCCGCCGAGTGGGGATATTGCCGAGTTGACCAGGTGCACCACCGCCCGATCCGTCGGTCCCGCGGCAGGTCGGACGGCCCCGCGTCGGGGCATCAGGGTCAGCGGCGAGGCCGAGGTCAGCTCCCGGACGACGCTGCGGCCCCGCGAGTCGAGCTCCACGGTCAGGTGCGCGCGGGCCTTCATCGCGTCAACTGTTCTCGGACCCAGGCCGTCACCTCGGGCGCTTCGGGGGTGTCGGTCAGCGATTGGGTGATCACCGGAAGCCCGCCGCGCATTCGGTGCGCGTCGGCGGTCATGACCGCCATGTCCGCACCGACCCGCTCAGCCAGGTCGATCTTGTTGATGACCAGCAGGTCAGCCGTGGTCACGCCGGGACCGCCCTTGCGGGGCACCTTGTCACCTCCGGCGACGTCCACGACGAAGATCTGGGCGTCGGCCAGCCCGCGGCTGAACACTGCCGTCAGGTTGTCGCCGCCGCTTTCGATCAGGATCAGGCGCAGACCAGGGTGGCGCTGCTCCAGGCGTTCGACGGCGTCGAGGTTGGCCGTGATGTCGTCGCGGATCGCGGTGTGCGGGCAGGCCCCGGTCTGCACGGCCTCGATCCGGTCCGGGTCGAGGACACCGGCATGCCGCAGGAAGTCGGCGTCCTCGGTCGTGTAGATGTCGTTGGTGACCACGGCGAGGTCGACATCGGCGCCGAGGGAGCGGCACAGGGCGGCGGCCAGTGCGGTTTTCCCGCTTCCGACCGGGCCGCCCAGCCCGATGCGGAGCGGGCGTCCCGCGGTGGGCGCAGAGCCGAAAGGGTCTGGTTCCGGCGCGGTCGGATCGAAGTTCGCCGGGTGCCGGTGGCCGTGGTCGTGCTGATGATTGCGGTCAGCTGGCAAAGAGCCGCACCTCGTCTCCATGGTGTCGTCGGTGGGCCTGCGCCAGCAGATCGAGCGCGGGAGCGCCCACCGCGGGCAGAGCGGCCGGGTCGTGTCCGGCCACGGAAGCGGCGTACTCGGTGATGCGTTCGAGATCCGGCCCGAGTGCGGCCACGGCGGCGTTCGCGGCGAAGGGATCGAGGCCCAGCAGCCGCACGGCGGCCGAAGCGGGGCCGCTGACCGACAGGTACGCCGCCACAGCGGCGGCCTCCCGCGGTGTGCCGACACGCGCGCCCCCCAGGAGAGCACCGATGACAACCGGGTGGTGCGGTCTCGTGGACACCGCCAGCAACGCGTCGAGCGCTGCCGAGGGCCAGGCGACACGACCGGCACGCGCGGTCCCGCGCCCCTGCGCGCGGGACGCCTCGCGCTGCGCAGGGGACGGCGTGCGCGCGTCGATCTCGGAGTCCAGCCGCCGCCAGTGCTGGCCGTCGGCTCCCGCGCCGGCTGCGTGAGCGGATGCGGCGGCGAACACCGCGGCCAGGCGACCCGCGCTCTGCAGCCGTCCGAACAGGAACTCCCGCAGTCCTCCGGGGTCGGTGACCAGACCTCGGTGCACGGCTTCCTCCACCCCGCCCGAGTGCACGTGGCCACCACCCGGAAAACGAGCGTCGGCAAGGGCCAGCATGGCCGGCGAGCACGACATGGTCAGAACAGGAAGTAGCGCTGCGCCATCGGCAGCTCCGAGACCGGATCCGGTTCGACGAGTTCCCCGTCGATGCGCACCGCGAAACTGTCCGGGTCCACCCGGATGTCCGGGGTGGCGTCGTTGAGCGGCAGGTCGGCCTTGGTGGTGGAGCGGGTGCTGGTGACACCGACGAGCCTGCGGAACAGACGCAGCCGTTCGGGGAGCTCGGCGTCCAGCGCTGTCGGGGCGACGAAGTGCACGCTGCTCGCCGCGGCCGGCTTCAGGAACGACCCGAACATCGGACGCGAGAACACCGGCTGCGGTGTGGGGATCGAGGCGTTGGCATCGCCCAGTGCGGCCCGCGCGGCGAATCCGCCCTTGAGGACCATGTGGGGCTTGACGCCGAAGAACTTCGGTTCCCACAGCACCAGGTCGGCGATCTTGCCGACTTCGACCGAACCGACCGAGTCCTGGATGCCGTGCGTGATCGCCGGGTTGATCGTGTATTTGGCGATGTACCGGCGGGCACGCATGTTGTCCGCGCGGTCGTCGCCCGGAAGCGAACCCCGATGCCGTTTCATGACGTGTGCGGTCTGCCAGGTGCGCATGACGACCTCGCCGATGCGCCCCATGGCCTGCCCGTCGGAACTGACCATGGAGATCGCGCCCACGTCGTGCAGCACGTCCTCGGCAGCGATCGTGGTCGGTCGGATACGGCTTTCGGCGAAGGCCAGGTCTTCCGGAATCGACGGCTTCAGGTGGTGGCACACCATGAGCATGTCGAGGTGCTCGTCGATCGTGTTCACGGTGTGCGGGAGGGTCGGGTTCGTCGACGACGGAAGGATGTACGGCTCGGAGGCGACCCGGATGATGTCTGGTGCGTGCCCCCCGCCGGCGCCCTCGGTGTGGAACGCGTTGATCGACCGGCCGTTGATGGCCTCCAGGGTGGACTCGAGGAATCCGGACTCGTTGAGGGTGTCGCTGTGGATCGCGATCTGCACACCGGATTCCTCCGCGATGCGCAAGGCGTTGTCGATCACCGCGGGGGTGCATCCCCAGTCCTCGTGCAGCTTCAGGCCCCCGGCGCCCCCGCGCAGCTGCTCGGTCAGTGCTTCGCCGCGCATGGTGTTGCCCTTGCCAAGCAGCAGGATGTTCATCGGGACGCCGTCGAGGGCCTGCAGCATACGCCCGATGTTCCAGTCGCCCGGCGTCACCGTGGTCGCCCTGGAGCCGTCTGCCGGCCCGGTACCGCCACCGATCAGTGTCGTCGTTCCCGAAGCCAGCGCGACGTCGATCGATCGGGGATCGATGAAGTGAACGTGGCAGTCGACCGCCCCGGCGGTGAGGATCCGGCCGTTTCCCGTGATGATCTCCGTCGACGGACCGATCACCAGCGCCGGATCGATGCCGTCGGCAGCGTTCGGGTTGCCTGCCTTGCCGATGCCGACGATGCGTCCGTCGCGGATGCCGACATCGGCCTTGACCACCCCCCAGTGGTCCAGGATCACAGCGCCGGTGATGACCACGTCCGCCGTGCCCTCGGCGCGGATCGCCATCGACTGCCCCATCGACTCGCGGACCACCTTGCCGCCGCCGAACACGGACTCGTCGCCGGAACCGTGCGGCCCCAGGCTGCGATCCTCGGTGACCTCGATGAACAGGTCGGTGTCGGCCAGGCGTATCCGGTCACCGGTACTGGGGCCGAACAACTCGACGTAACGTGCACGGTCGATCTGCGGCATGTTCTCGTCCGAGGTCATCGGTGCCCTTCACCCTTGCGTCCATAGACGAATTCGGTCGGTTGGTGGTCCCGGCTGTCCAGGTCACCGGCCCACTCCAAGCGCAGCCCCCGGATCCTGCGGAGCCCGGCGATGGGGACCAGCATCACCTCCCGCTCGACGCCGGGCTCGAAGCGCACGGCGGTGCCGGCCGGAATGTCCAGTCGGTGCCCCCACGCGGCCTGGCGGTCGAACTCCAGCTCAGGATTGGTGGCGGCGAAGTGGTAGTGCGAGCCGACCTGCACCGGCCGGTCCGCGTGGTTCACCACGCGGACCCGCGTGCGGACACGTCCGGGGTTCAACGGCACGGCTTCGTCCGCGGGAATGATCTCTCCTGGCAGCACGGGCCCTCCTAAGCGATCGGCGAGTGGACGGTGACCAGCTTGGTTCCATCCGGGAAGGTCGCCTCGACCTGCACGTCGTCGATCATCTCCGGGACACCTTCCATGACCTGCTCACGTCCGAGAACGTGGCGACCACTGGACATCAGCTCGGACACGCTGCGCCCATCACGAGCTCCCTCGACGACGTGCTCGGTGATCAGCGCGATCGCTTCCGGGTAATTCAGTCGCACCCCTCGCTCCAGCCGACTGCGGGCGAGTTGGGCGGCAACGCAAACCAGAAGCTTTTCCTGCTCCTGCGGTGACAGATGCATGGTTCCTTTTTAGTACCGCGAGAGATGTCCGCAACTTGAAGCTGCCCGAGTACTTGTCATTCTTGAAGGGGCTGAGGTCGTTCTGAGGTTGATCCCCGGGAGTGGACACGAGGTTTCATTCGACGAGCGCCGGCGTACGTGATGCGATCAGCTGTTGTTCGAACTCGGCCGGTGTGAAGTAGCCGGGCACGGAATGCCGACGGCGCCGGTTGCAGTACGACAGGCCAGCGGTTGCGTCCAGGGAAGTCGTGTACGGCCTCCCACCTGATCCGGGCGTTTGTCCCGGCGTCGGAGTGAGTGAGCGGCTCTGAAGCGGAACTCCACTACGTCGTGGCCGACGGTCGAGAGTGATCGCAACTCCTCCGGCCGACGTGCCAAGAGTCTGAACGAAAACACCCGTGACCTTCAGAAGAGCATCCCGGTCCAGGTCATGGACGAGGAAACGTGCGGCAGGACGATCAGCTTGTGATCAGGAGCGCACGGCTCATCCGCTCGCGCCGTACGCCAGGCAGGGGTACCCCTCGACCGCCGCCCCGCCCCTGTTGAACCAGCAGTTGCCGTTGCTCATGGCTCCTCCGTTCTCATGACGAAGGCTCCGCCGAAGCGAGAGCCTCGTAGTGTGCGCAGGTCAAGCGCCTGTCATGAAACTGAGTTCAAGGCGGGACTCTTGGACCGCGTCCGAACCGGCGGATGGTGGCACACATGGCGGCGATGCTGCCCGGGGTGCGCATCAACGTGGGTCCGGAGCCCGGCCCGGACCGGGGCGCCTTCCGGATCGGCACCGAGCTCTACCGGATGGAACCGGGTGTCACCGAGTACGTCCTGCTCGACCGGCTCACCGCCGGTGAACGGCGCGACACCCGGCCGGTGTTCCTGTTCTGCGGTCAGCGCGCGATCACCAACCAGGCCACCACCCGGTACCTCGCCCGCAACCACGAGCAGTTGGCCCGCAAGCACGGCTCGAACTCCTTCGTCCTGCTGCTGAAGGTCATCAACTCGCAGGCGTACGGCCCCGATGTGGTGGACCTGGTGGGGGATGTGACCCGCGCGGCGCAGACCCCGCTGCCGGCGCCCGCCGCCTCGACGCCCTCGGCGGAGCCGCCGTCCGTGCCTGCTTCACCTGCTTCACCCGGATCACGCGGCTCACGCAGGAAGGAGCAGAAGTCCTGAGACCCCCATGGTGTTCGGGGCTCTGAGCCGCCGGTGAGCGGGCGCAACCCGTCCGGCGCGCAGCTGACCTTCTTCCCGCCGGTGGGCGGCCCGTGGTGCGGGTCGTCTCCACCGCGCGAGCAGTGATCTCCGACTGCCGCCGGACGGGACTGGCTCATGTGAACCGCCATCCGCAGGTGTGGGGCGGTGGGCCCCTCCCGGCGACAGCGTCCCCGCTCCGGCCGCGAAGTCCCCTCCCCCACCGGATTGGAGAGCACATCGTAGTCGAGGTCCGGCGGGACGGACTTCCCCGCGTCACCCAGTTCGCTGCTCGATGGTCCTGGACGCGTCAGGCCTCCGCGACCTCGGCGTACAGCTGCGACAACTCGGGCACCCCACTGGCGGCCCACTGGTGTCCGGAGTCCACGACGTCGAACTCCCGCCCCGAGGCGAGCCGTACGACGGGCTGTCCGTCGGACCGGATCTTCCAGGCGGCTCCCGGCACGGTGCGCACGATGACGGTGCCCAGATAGAGCCCGGCGTCGTTGCCCAGCCAGGTCAGCGTGTCCTCGTCGTCCCGCCAGCTCCCGGGCACCAGCTGGTCCAGCGCCTCCAACGAGGCCTGGGAGTCGTCCAGTCGGACTCCGGCACGGGAGGCCTGGGAGCGCAGCAGTTCGCACTCGGCGAGGAGTTCCGCGATGCCCTCGGAGTCACGGACTTTCGGCTTCTCGCGTCGGCTGCCCAGGAAAGGGATGTTCATCCCCCCAGCCTGACATTCGTACCGCCGTCCGCACCACAGGCACGCTGTCGGCCCCTCCCCCGAAGGCCGCCACACCGGGGCCTGTCCCGGGGCCCTACACGTCGAGGTCCACCACGACCGGCGCGTGGTCCGAGGCGCCCTTGCCCTTGCGCTCCTCACGGTCGACGTACGCGTCGGAAACGGCCTTGGCGAACGGCTCGTTGCCGTACACCAGGTCGATGCGCATGCCGCGGTTCTTGGGGAAGCCGAGCTGGCGGTAGTCCCAGTACGTGAACGGGTGGTCGTACTTCAGCGGGCGCGGGACGACGTCGGACAGGCCCGTCTCGCGCAGGGAGGCCAGGGCAGCGCGCTCGGCGGGGGTGACGTGGGTGGCGCCCTCGAAGGCGGCGATGTCGTGGACGTCGTCGTCGGTCGGCGCCACGTTGTAGTCGCCGAGCACCGCGAAGGGGCGGCCGCCCGCCGCGTCACCGGCCACGGCCGCCTTCAGCGCCTCGAACCACCGCAGTTTGTACGCGTAGTGGGGGTGGTCCACCTCGCGGCCGTTGGGCACGTACACCGACCAGACGCGGACCGGGCCGCAGGTCGCGGAGACGGCGCGGGGCTCCACGGCACCGTCGTACCCCGGATCGCCGGGCAGGCCCTTGACGACGTCCTCGAGGCCCACGCGGGAGAGCACCGCCACGCCGTTCCACCGGCCGGTCGCGTTCACCGCGGACTCGTAGCCCAGCTCGCGCAGTTCCTCGGCCGGGAACCGCTCCTCGGCGACCTTGGCCTCCTGGAGGCACAGCACGTCCGTGCCGCTGCTCTCCAACCAGGCCAAGAGCCTGGGCAGGCGGGCGGTGATCGAGTTCACGTTCCAGGTGGCGATGCGCATGTCTCACAACCTACCCGGCACCACCGACAATGCCCGCCCGGCGGTGGGCGCCCTCGGCTCACAGTTCGGCCGTCGCCCCGGGGGCCAGCCTCAGGTGCTCCGAGCCGCCGAGCTCGCCGATCTGGCGGTCGTAGATCGGGCGGGCCAGATCGGTGAGCAGGGCGTCGTGGATGTCGTAGGCGCGCTCCGGCCGGACCTCGCGGACGTAGTCGATGACCTCCGAGATCTTGTTCCAGGGGGCCATGACCGGGAGCATCAGCGTCCGGACGGGGTGGTCGGGGACGGTGAGGGCGTCGCCGGGGTGGAAGAGGGCCCCGCCGTCGACGAGGTAGCCGACGTTGGTGACGCGCGGGATGTCCGGGTGGATCACGGCGTGCAGCTCGCCGTGCACCTGGATGTCGAAGCCCGCGGCGGTGAACGCGTCGCCGTGCCCGACGGTGTGCACCCGGCCCGGGAACGCGGCCGAGAGCTGCTCCGCGACGGACTTCAGGGTCCAGACCGCCGCGGCCGGGTCGGCCTCCAGGGCGGCCCTCAGCCGGCCCTCGTCGAAGTGGTCGGGATGCTCGTGCGTGACCAGGATGACGTCCGCGCCGAGCGCGGCGTCCTCCTCGCTGAACCCACCGGGGTCGACGACGAGGGTGCGGCCGTCCTTCTCCAGGCGGACGCAGGAGTGCGACTTCTTCGTGAGCCTCATGAGCCCATGATGCCCCCGCGCCCCCTTCCGCGCGGGGTGCCCGGTGCTCACCGGTGCTCACTCCTGGGGGGTGGTCTCCTCCCGGACGACCTGCTGGGCCACCCGGAACGCGCTGTTCGCCGCGGGGAGGCCGCAGTAGACGGCCGCCTGGAGCAGGACCTCCTTGATCTCCCCCGGGGTGAGGCCGTTGCGCAGGGCCGCCCGGGTATGGACGGCGAGGTCCTCCAGGTGGCCGCCGGCGACCAGGGCGGTGAGGGTGACGCAGCTGCGGGTGCGCCGGTCGAGGCCGGGCCGGTCCCAGACCTCGCCCCAGGCGGAGCGGGTGACGAACTCCTGGAAGTCGCCCGAGAAGTCGTCGGTCTGCGCCAGTACCTGGTCGACGTGCGCGTCGCCCAGCACCTCCCGGCGGACCTTGATCCCGGTCTCGTACGGGTCGGGCCTGCCCTGGGCCTGCGGCGGGACGGCGGCGGCGATCTCGGCGACGGGCCCGCCCTGCGGCGGCACCACCGCCCGCGCGGCCTGGTCCGGGACGGCGGGCAGGGCGGTCTGCCCGGTGACGGACTCGAAGGCGGGCTGCCAGGCGGTGGAGAAGTGCCGGACCAGCAGGTCGGTGACCGCGGCGGGCTGCTCCACCGGCACCAGGTGGGAGGCGCCGGGCACGACGGCCAGCCGGGCGTCCGGCACGCCGGCGACCAGCGTGCGGGCCTCGGCGGGGCCGGTGACCTGGTCGTCCGAGCCGACCAGCACCAGGGTCGGCACGCCGACGCTGCCGAGTTCGGCCCGCACGTCGAACGAGGCGAGGGCCTCGCAGGCGGCGATGTAGCACCCCGGGTCGGTGGTGCGCACCATCTGCACGGCCCATTCGGTGATCGCGGGCTGCGCGGCCGCGAAGCCGCTGGTGAACCAGCGGTCGGGCGAGGTGCGGGCGATCGGGTCGAGCCCGTTGGTCCGGACGATCACCCCGCGCTGGCGGAACTCGTCGGCGGTGCCGAACCGGGGCGAGGCGGCGATCAGCGCGAGGGAGGCGACGCGCTCGGGGTGCCGCAGGGCCAGTTCGAGGCCGATCGCGCCGCCGAACGCGCAGCCGGCGTAGCCGAAGCGCTGCACACCGAGGCCCTCGAGGGTGGCGAGCAGCCGCGCGGTGAGATCGCCGACCGATCCCGCCGGGTAGGCGGGGGCCCCTCCGTGCCCCGGCAGGTCGAACCGGAACACCCGCCACTGCTTCGTCAGCTCGGGGATCTGCCGGTCCCACATGTGCCAGGTGGTACCCAGTGAGGGAGCCAGGATCAGGACAGGGGCGTCTTCCGGCCCGTCGAAGCGGTATTGCAGGGTGTTCGGTGGTGTCTCACTCACGCCCCAAACCTTCTCACGTCTCACGGACGCCCCTATAACAGGGGACGTTGGATATCCGTCCTGACCAGGTTGAACACCTCTCGGGCGGCATATCGCTTGAGGCATCGGATGATCTCACGTCGGGTCTTGCCCTCCTTGGTGCGGCGTTCGTAGTACGCCTGGGTGCGCGGGTCGTGGCGCAGCCGGATGAACACGATGCGGTGCAGGGCGGCGTTGGCCTGCCGGTCGCCGCCCTGGTTGAGCCGGCGCGAGCTCCGCCGGCCCGAGGAGTACTCGACGGGACTGACTCCGCACAAAGCGGCAAAGGACGCCTCGGTGGTCAGCCGCTCGGGGTTGTCTCCCATGGTGATCAAAAGAGTGACGGCGCTGTCCGGGCCGATACCCACCGGTGTCAGCAGCTGTGGGGCGTGGCGTTCGACGAGCCGGGTCAGGCGCCGGTTCAGCTCATCGATCTGCCCGGTGAGCTGTTCGATGCGCTCGGCGAGCATGCCCAGGGTCATATGGGTGGCCTGGGCCACCGCGTCCTCGTCGCCCCCGCCGTCTTCGCCGCCGAGCGGGCTGAGGCGCGCGCAGGTACGGAACAGCTCGCGGTTGCCCAGGCCGGACAGCCGCTCCCGCAGGGCGGGATCGGCTATGACCAGGACGGCCTTGAGCTGGTTGATCGCCTGGGTGCGAGCCTTGACCGCGGAGTCCTTGGCGAGTTTGAACATCCGGGCGCTGCGCACCGGACCGTCGCCGGATTTGGCCCGGGGCCGGGCGCGACCGCTGAGCACGGCCCGCGCGGCGGCCTGCGCATCGAGCGGGTCCGACTTCCCCAGCAGCCGGCGGGCCGAGCGGTCGGGCCGATTCACCTCGTACACCTGGATCTGCTGGGCCAGCAGGTGGCGGGACAGGCCCGCGCCGAAGGTGCCGGTGCCCTCCACACCGGCCCGGCGCACCGTCCCCAGCCTGCGGCCCCAGACGAGCAGCCGGCGGTAGCCGGCCGCCCTCGCCGGAAAGAACTCGGTGCCCAGGACCTTCCCCAGCGGGGAGACCACGGCGGCGACGTGGACCTCTTCGGCTTCCTCCTCATCGAGGGCCGCACGGCCGAGGTCTCCCGGCGCTGCCGGGCCTGCGGGCGCCGGTTCGTCCCCGGCCCCGGCCACCGCCGCGACGCAAGATTCTGCCGACCTGCGTGTCGGCAGGCCGCCCACCGGGCCCGGCGGGCGCAGTCCCTGCGCGAAGCCGTAACGCCCACCGCCGATGTGGAGCCTCCCGGAAGCCGCTACACGCCGCTGACCAGCAGAGATAAGCCCCGGCTCGTGGGGGCGCCCGCCAAGGACTGGCCGAAGGGGACCGCGGTCGGCCCCTCCGACGGGCCGGGTCGGAGGCGGCGCCGTGGGCGGCGACCGCGTCGACGCCGGGGCGGGCGTACCGCTCCAGGGAGCGGACGGAGGCGGGGCGGGAGCGGGCCGGCAGCATCGGGGTGGGGGTGGTGCGCTCGGCGTCGGGGTGAGCGCGCGGCCCGACACGGGGCCCGGCACCGTGGAGGGTGCCGGGCCTGTGCGGGCGCTGGGGTCAGACGACGCGGATGTTCTCCGCCTGGGGGCCCTTCTGGCCTT
>NZ_JAESIF010000084.1:0-22156 GCF_016757295.1 Streptomyces sp. M2CJ-2
GACGGGAGACTGTCACGTACGGTTCCGTGGGAGCCCGGGGGTGAGATTCCCCCGGGCGACCCGACTATTAGCCCGGACAGTGGACTGACCGCCCCCGGGCCGTCGGCGTCTTACATGAACGGGCCCCGCGTCAGGGGAGCCTGTTCATGTTGCAGGGCACCCCACTGCTCGCGTAGGTGCTGGGCCCGGTTCGCTGTTTTCGCTGAGGACGCCGGTGGCCGGATCAGGTAGGTAGCCGACCGTTTCTTGGCCGGCCATGCTCATGGAGCGGAACGGGCCGACTGTCTTGGAGTACTTATGGCCGTCGTAGGAGTAGTTGACGAGGAGGCTCCACTCATAGTTGCCCTTGCATGCCTGCGCGTCCACACGGACGATCGCTGGGTCGGCGGCGCTGACTGTGAAACCAGGACCCAGGGGGTTGGGCGGGGCTTCTGCATCTCCGCTCCCCCGTTGGCCCACGACGCCGCGATCATCAAGTAGTGGCTCATCCAGATCGAATTCGAACACTCGACCGTAGATATCCCCGCATCCACCTTGGACCTCGGCGACCCACGCGGGCGGATCGATCTTCTTGGGGAATCGTGTCGCGGGTCTGATGTCGTCGATGATCAGGGTTTTGCCAGTCTTGGCGCTCAGAGTGAGGTACAGGTGGCCGACTCCCCATGTCCCTCCTCCGCTGGCCGTGACGGGAATTCGGAAATCTTGATCATCCGTGAGGAAGGAAGCCAGCGGCTTTCCCCCGGCGGGCATCGCCACAGATGTTGCTCCGTCGCAGTTCATGATCGTCGGCCATGACGTGGTCAGGAGTAGTGGCCCGTTGCTGTTGCCGGACTTCGACGATGCCGTGGACTCTGCTCTTGGGCCTGAGCTGTCCTTCGCGTCGTCGCCGTTCGGCCACGCGATGAGTGAGACCGCGGCAATTGCCGCAGCGGCAACCGCACTTAAGACGATCTTGCTCCGTGACAGCGTTGCGGACTGAGGCGGACCAGGCTCCTGAGCGGGAGAGACGAACCGTGGTCCGGGATCGCCACCGCACCTGCGATAAGCCTGCGCCCACTCATCGAGGAGCTGGGTGACAGATTGGTCGTGCTGCTTGGCCCAGATCCGGACAAGCAATTCGACGTACCGCCAGTCCGGGGCTGTCAGAAGCGCGGGACTGAACAGCTTGCTCCAAGTCCCCACCGACGGAGACCTGTCCAACCCCTTGACGTCTTTCACCACCTGATCACCGAGATCCGGCAGCTTGGAGAACACGAGCACGGGCGGGACTTCACGGAAGGCGTCGAGAGCCTCCCGATACCTGGGCCAGTCGCCCTGTCCCACGTCACTCAGGAGATCCCGCCATGCTCTGACCGTACTCATCTGCTGATGCCCTCCCCTTTTCGGTGAGCACAGGATCCCGCAGCAAGGACCTCTCGCGACCAGAGAACGGCGCATCGCGAAAGAATCTTGGTGAACGGCTAACGGACCAAGCACCCCTCACCTGCATAAACGCGGTGAACGGCGTTCAGAATCATTTAGGGGTGATCTTGATATGGAGGCATGGGCACCACCTGCGGTCTGCTCGCCCCATGCCGCACCCGCGGCTGGGACAGCGACTTAGAAGCTGGCCCTGGTTACGAGCAAGGAGGGAAGGCTCATGGCCACTCCAACTCCCCACATCACGCCCGCGCCTCAGGACCAGACCAAGAAGGTCATGGCCATCATCATCGGTCTCCTCTGCGGCGTCGTCGCTGCTCTCGTCGCTCACGTTCTCTGCCAGCACCTTGGCGGCGCCCCGCTCGTAGGCCTGGGCTACTCGGGCGGTTCCTTCATCGCGCTCACCACGCTCATCGTGATGCTCGAGAAAGAACTCGGTCTTCTCTGACAGACGCACGCACTCAAGGAAGTCCGCTTCACCGACATCGAGCACTTTGAGTTCGACCTGTACGGGCGCTCCCCGGACACGCGAGCGTGCCCCGGACCAACGGTCCGGGGCACGCTCGCGTGTCCGCGATGGTCGCCGACTATCTGCCCATCAGCTCGTTGAGCAGGGTGACAACGACGACCCCGACACCGGTCGCCGCACCGAGCGCCGGGTGATTGAGAGCGACGACGACGGTTAACGCGCCTACCAGCAACAGCACCATCATGCGCACGCTGATCTGGTCGTTGTTCACGAAAACCGCCTCTCCCTGGTCGTGCAGGAGGTGAGGTGACGGGCTTGCGTGGCTATGCCTGCGGGCGCGCACGAGCCGCCTTGACTCGACGGCAGGACGCGGCGCCCCGTAGGCTCGGGCTTGGAACTGATGGTTCTTCTCCCATCTTGGAATGCGTTCTGGTACGGGGTGGAGCTGTCGGACTATGCGAGTGGCCCCTTGTTGGCGCAGGGGGCCACTGCTTTGTCTCCTTCCGGTTGAAGCGGTCGAACTATGCGGTGACGGCAGCACCGTTGGCGCGGCTGCAGAGCCCGCGGGCTCCACTGCTGTCGTCGGATCAGAAGCCTACGCACATGTCAGCGATAGGTTCCCCCTGCCTTGGCGACCACCAAAGGCCAGGAACGGCCCGGGGAAGGCACCCAAGCGGAGCCCCGCGAGATGTGCTAATGGCCCGCAAGTTGCCAACCCGCCGACGGGTGCAAGCCTCCTACCTGGGGCGATACCGCTGGCGATGTGTGGCGGCCGAATGTGAACGGTGAAGCGTTGCTGTGCCCGCGAGAAGCCGTTGAGGCGTTGAGAACGCTCGGATACGCGTTGCAGAGTCCTCTTTGAGGTTCAGAATCGGTGGCATGGAACCCCACGCAAAGCAGTGTTGAGAAGCAACTCATCGTCGATCTCTTCGCCGGAGCAGGTGGCTTCAGCAAGATCGGAGCATCCGACTTCTCGCGCGAAGGTCTCTCCGGCTCTCATCCGAGACTGCGAAGCGGTACGGATTCCCTGCGGACACGTCTCCGAGTCCATGTCTCTTTGGTTCTGCGCTCTGCTACCTACCGCCAGGAGCGGGCGGAAAAGGGACTGTCAGTGGCTCCTGATATCTGGTGTCGTGTCAGATACGCCGCGATACGCGCCGGATCGCAAGGAGATGCGATTCATGCCTTTCACCGCGCTGCACCCCGAAGCCGGGCGCCTCGATGCCACGTTGTTCGATCTCGGCTGCGGTATGGACTGGACGCACGTCCACAAAGTCCGCCCTCGCGTAGAGCTCTCCTGTCCCGAGTGCGGATGGGGCGTTCACGCCAAGCACTCGCCGAGCGGGGTGCGGTTCTTCTGTCACGACCCGGGCAGGCCGCCTTCGTGCGAGCTGTCGAATGAGTCGTGGGAACATCACATGCTCAAGCTGGAGCTGGCGGGTGCTATCCGCGCGGCCGACTGGTACGCCGAACTCGAGGTGCCGGCCGAAGACGGCTCCTGGCGTGCCGATGTCATGGCGTCCTCGCCGGACGGCACCCAGCGCATGGCATGGGAGGCGCAGCTGTCGCCCATCACAGTGGAGGACATCCGCGCCCGGACAGCTCGGTACCGGGCGGAAGGGATCACGGTGTGCTGGGTGTCCCCGCACAAGAAGCCGCCGCAGTGGATCGGCGCGGTGCCCGCCGTGCGGGTGCGGGCCCCGGAAGCGGACGAGCCGTGGGTGGTCGATGACGGAGTCGCCGGTTTCGACTTCCGTGCCGGCGGCTGGGCTGTCCGGGAGGAGGAACTGAAGCAGTTTGTCCGCTGGGTGTTGCACGGACAGCTCTCCCCGTGCCGGAGCCTGCCGCGCTACCGGAGGGTGACGCGGGTCGTCGACGACCAGTATTGGATCTTCCGGCGGGATCTGTGGTGGACCTCGCGGCAGTCCTCCCGCGCTCAGACCGAGCACGAGCAGATGCGCCAGCGGCAGGAGAAGGCGAAGGAAGCAGCCGAAGCGCGTAAGAAGGAGCAGGAAGCCGAGGCCGAACGCCGCCGCAAGAAGTTGGAGGAGGACCGGCGTCGCCGTGCGGAGGAAGCCGCTCGCCGTCGCAAGGTGCAGGAGGAAGAACACCGGGTCCGGATGGAGGAGTGGCGTCGGCAGCGGGCTGAGGAGGAGGCCCGCCGTGCGCGCGAGCAGGCTGAGCAGGAGGAGAAGGAGCGCCAGGCTCTGGAGACGGCGAAGGCGTGGTGGGGCCGGTTGTCCCGGAAGCAGATGGAGGAGCTGTTCTCCGCAGTGGCCGATCGGGCTTGGCGTGAGGAGCAGCTGCGGGTGGAGATTCCTGAGAAGCCGGGCATGGCGGCCCACTTCGCGTACGGAGTGCCCGTGTGTTCGCGTGGCCGGCACCACGCCCTGTACGGAATTGTGCGTCCGTGCCCTGGGCTGGTCTCCCTCTCACCTCAGCTGGCGTATCAGCGCGTCCTTGTCCGCAACGCCCAGGAGATGAGGGAGTTCGATGAGACGCTGGCCGGCCGCATCACCCACTACGACCTCCCCGAGCACGAGCAGCTCTCCATGTACTGAGACCAAACCCGTTGTGCAGGATGGGCGGTCGATGTTGCCTTGGTTCCTGAGCGGTGCGGATCGCGCCCTGATCGAAAGATGGATGCCTTGAACAATCTGGCGGCGACGCTGTCCCGGGAGCAGACGACGCTCTTGACGACCATGGCGCATCAGTACCTCATGGAGAGGACGTGGCCGGTGTGGCACTTCACGGTCGCCACCTTGGACCGGCAGGACCTCGATGCCGAAGAGCTGATCCGCTCCCTGCCACGCGTCGGATCCAACGGCCACGTCGGCCCGTCCTACGGACTCACCTCGCACATCGGTACCCACATCGCCGACGACGAACGTCCCGCTCTCACCATCGCGGCGGCCCTACACGTGCCCGAACTCCGGCCGTACGTCAGCGCTCCCTTCCTGCAGGTTCTCCAGACTCTGATCGTCGTGCAGCGCAGCGCACCGATCTCCACTCAGGAAGCCGCCAAGCCACGTTTCACCATCGCGGACATCGAGCGGGAACTCCCTGGGCTGCCCGAGGGCTTCGCTGCCAGACTTCCCGGCATCCTGGCGCTGGAGCCGGCCACATGGGGCGGATCCAGCGGCGGCACGACGGCGGAAGGCAACTGGTGGCGCGAGCTGCGCCGGGAGATACGCCAGTACAGGGAGGCCACAACGCTGATGGAGTACGTACGTACCACCGCGCGACTCATCACCGCCCAGGCCGGGGCGTCGCTCCCGACGCCCGCTACCCCCCTACCGGCCCCGGTGCCCCAGCCCACGCCAGGCCCGTACGTCGACGAGGGGCTGATCACCGACCTGGAGGACAAAGACACCGTCTTCCGCGTGGACAAGCTGGTCGCCCTGGTCCGCGAGCTCAACGCCAACTACGCCGACGAGCACCCCTATACCTGTCAGATGCTGCTGCGCGCGATCCTCGACCACGTGCCGCCGGCCTTCGGACAGAGCACGTTCCAAGGCGTAGTCGCCAACGTTTCGTGGGGGAGGACCGACAAGGCGTACGTCAAGAAGCTCGCCGACTTCCGCAACGGCGCTGATGACGTTTTGCACCGTCAGATCAACATCCATCCGAGTCGCATTGACATGCATGACCTCCCGCCCCGCACGTACCTGAACGCTCTACTCCAGGGTGTGCTCGTTCACCTTCCTGTCGTCCAGCAGCCACAGAACGCATGAAGATTGGGCCGACGGACCAGGACCGCATTCGGCACCTGACCGTCGCCCTGCCGACCGTCATACGCCGTCCGCCTCTTCGACGCCCAGGAGGCCGGCGCCACCGACCAGCAACTCCGGGAGATCGCGGCCGAAGCGCTCAAGGAGGTGTACTTCCATGACGGCGGCCGTCGCGCCGGCTCCCTGGAGGAGGTCCGGTTCACGGACATCGAGCACCTCGAGTTCGAGCTGTAGCAGCCACGCCCCGAACAGCCCGCGAGCCCCGGACCAATGCAGGTCCGGGGCTCGCTCGCGTATCCGCGGGGGTCGGATGGTCATGCATGCGATGCCCTGTCTCCAACGACGCTGCGGCGCCTCAGTCACCTGCACCGGAGCAATACAGGCGAAGCCGTCCGGCGGCTGCTCCCGCCCGCCTACGATGCGCTCGTGCGGAACACCAAGGCGTTCAAGGAAGCCGTTGCCCAGACGCTCGCGGAGCTGGCCCGCCGGGGCGTGACCCTTGCGCCGGCGACCGTGGAGGACACGATCGAGAAGCAGATCACCACCGTGGCGGAGCGGCTCGGGATTCAGGTGCGCTCCGCCTGGCGGTACTTCGACGCCTCCGTCACGGCCGACCGGCTCGCACAGAGTGTGTCCTCCTACAAGGAGAGCAGCAACGAGAAGGGCGTCGGGCAGGCCCCGATGCCGCCGATCGACAACCCGGAGCTCGCCCTGGTCCTCGCCGGGGTGCCGGACTCTCTGGCTCAGACCGGCGGTGACCTGTACGCGGTCATCATCAACGTGGCCGTCAACGCCTGGATGGCCGGCCACATCCACGGCGAGGACGGCTGCACCGGCTGCGACGGCAGCCGCGGCCCGGCCGGACACGACTGGGAAGCGAGGATGCGCACCATCACCGAGATGCAGCCGAACATCACCAAGTGGTTCGACCGCGACGTATGGACCGCCGCCGTCAACGACACCGGCTACACCGTCACCCGCCGCTGACCCGCCGCTCAGGCTCCGCGAATCCGCTCCTCAGACAGCCTGGCCGACACGGCTGATGCGGCCCTGCGTGTAGAGAAAGAGCAGGTCGACGTACTTGCGGAACAGCACAGGGTTGGCGCAGCACACCGCAGCCAGCGAGGGCGCTCCCTTGGAGCTGGTCGGGTAGCGGCCCTCATCCCCGTCCGGATCGCGGCTGTCCAGGTCCCGGATGAAGTCGATGATCAGGCGTCGATCATTGCCGTCGGTGAACAAGTCGTCGCCGCTCTTCTCCAGCCGCTTCAGTAGCTTGCCCAGGTCATGGCCCCACACCTGGTCCGGTGCGAGTAGGGCTTTCAAGGCCAGCTCAGCCAACTGCCTGGCGAGGAAGAAGGCAGGCTGCGGGATCCCAGCGTCGATCAGCGCGATGGCGCCGCGGTAGAACTCATCGAGCGTTTCCTCGGAGGCGTCCGCGCAGTGGGTGCGGGACAGGCACAAAGCGTCGGGCCACTCGTGTTCGGTGTCCACGTCGCCAAACAGGCTCTGATAGGCCATGCCGGGCATTCTGCCCCGCCCCGGACGGACCGGTTTACGGGCGCGGAGCGTCAGGCTTCGCTCCCGGATATGTGGTCGAACCCCTTGAGCACAGGGTCCAGTTCGGCCGCCGCACCGCACAGGGCGCACAGCCGCACCCCCGGCTGCTCTGCTGCGCCCAGCGCCCGCTCCAGCGGCAGCACCGGCGCTCCGGTCGGCGCCTCTTCGCAGTCGATGGCGTGCACGACTCCGCCCGGCCGGGACCGCGGCCGCCAGCCTTCGCGAGCACCCAGCCGGACGGCCGCCGCGGCCCCAGCGCCTCCTGGACAGGCAAGAGCGGCTTCAGGTACTCGGTGGGCACGCCGTCGTACGAGACGCCGTCCACGGGGCGCACGTGGTCCGGAGCGCGGACCCAGACCCGGTACTCGGCAGGCTCCACCGAGTCCCCAGAGCCGTTGCGGTACGCCGGTAGGCCAACCTCGTACCTCCAACCATCGGGCGCCTGCCGCCGGGACCACAGGTGGGCGACGACCTCCTGGTCCCCGGGCAGCAGCACCCGGATGGGCACCGGCACCGGTTCGGGAGCGGAGGACGTCGTCATGCCCCCCACCGTACGGATGGACGCCGGGACACCGACGCCCGGCGCGACCTGCGCGGACACCGGTCTCCATCCACAGGCTCCCCATGGCCGACTGGCCGGCATGAGCGATGACGAGCAGCAGCAGCCGGCCCCGCGCCGCGGCAAGCTTCTGGAGGCCCTCACGCGGGCGGAGCGAGGGGTGTTCACCCGCCCCGCGCCGAAATCTGCAAGGGCACAGGTGAAATTCCTTCTCACGCGGGCGAAGGGGTCGACCAAGGCCCTGGCCGCGTACCTCGGGCACTACCGCGGCCCGGCCGCCCGCGAGGCTGCCGCCAGCCTTCTCACGTCGTCGATCCTCGCGCACGTTGCGCTGCTCGCCGAACTCGCCCGCCTGGTTCCCGGTGTCGGCGTCGACCAGCTGGCGTTCGCGGCCGGGCTCGCCACCACCGAGCCCGAAGCCGCCGGTGCACTCGCCGTGTTCCTCGCCCGCGCCCGGTCGTAGCGCAGTATTCGCACGGCCCGCTCCGGCACGCGGCCAGCCTCAGCCCGTGATCACCGTCGGCGACTGTCACGCTCACCCGTGTCACGCACACCGATCCGGTTGTCACACTGGACTGTCACGCTGGCGATCCAGTCCGGAGCCATGGGCCCAACCCCCGGATTTGGGCCACCTCGCCGATCAGCGTGACAACCCTCCCAGGTCGACTACGGTCCGCATTCGGATCCGGCGGTTCCCTCGCCCGCCTGAACAGTCCGCCGATCTGTGTCATCAGGACCCAGGGACCAGGACCGAGGTCCCTGGGTCCTGAGACCGCTGTTTTCCCTGGTGGCCACCGAACGGGGCCGGAAGCTGGGTCCGGGGTCCGCACCCTCGTACGAGCCGGTTCGTCCGGAGTGGTCCCCAGGGCCCGGAGCGGCCGATACCGTTGGAGCAGACGCCAGTTCTGCCCCCTGGAGCCCTCGATGAGCGAACAGCCGTCCCCCGCCGACCACGCCCGGCAGCAGCTGGAGCCCGCGGCCGCCGAATCGGTCCGCGCCTACGCGGCCAGGACCCGCGAGAACGCCGACCAGCTCGCCGCCGTTCTGGAGGACATCGCCACCAACGGCCTGCCCTCGATGGAAAACTGCACGCCGTGGGAGGAGCTGCGCGAGGCCCACCTCGCCCGCCTCGCTCGTCAGCGCCCGGCCGTCGCCTGATGGCCCCGCCGCACGGCCCGCGCCGCGCCCGGATCGCCTTCTCCGACTCCGCCGCCAAGCAGCTGGAGAACATCACCAGTGAGGCGGACCTTCACGCCCTGGACCGCGCCCTGGTCGTCATCTCCGTCGACCCCGACGTCGGCGAGCCGATCCCCGGCGAATCCGCCAGCCCCCAGCTGCGCCAGTACACCGACGAACTCGAGCGTGTACGTGTCCTGTACTTCGTCACCGCGCTGCGCACCATCGTGGTCGTCGCCTACATCGAGGTCTAGCCGCCGAAGGAGCCCAAGGTGCCGTCCGACATCAAACAGCTCACCGCCGGCCGACAGCTCACCGCGTTCCGCCAGGTGCTGGACTGTCCCGCCACAGCGACTGCGCTCCGGCAGGGCCCCGATGGAGCTCCGGAAGAACCGCCGGCCTGGCTCGTGCTCCTGTGCCCCGCCCATTCCGAGGCCCTGCCCAGGTGGCCCGGAACCGCGGCCGACACCCACGGGACGCGCCTGTATGCGGGTCCGTCCTGGACTACCGACCGACCGAGCAGCTGCTCCAGTCGCACGCCGACCTGTGGCTGACGCCCCTGACCGGGGTGGACCCGAAGACACACGCCGGGGGCTGGCCCGACGTCCTGGACCAGGCCGACTGCGTACTGCGCACCCGTCTGGGCGAAGACGCGGCCGACGGCGGAGACGAGACACTGCACAGCATCGCGCTGATGCTCGAGATGGCTTCCCGGAACGCAGCCGAGGGCAACCTGTACCAGGCGACCGTTCCCCTGGCCCACTGCGAGACCCTCGCCTTGCGTCTGTAGCCGCGGCCACGCCGGGCGTCCCACTCGGTCTTGCACCCTTGCACCCGTTAGCTGACGGCCGCCGTTCTCCGGGGGCGCGGCTGGTGGTGCGCCCCGGGCTCGCACGAGGCCTGGCCCGTAGACGACCTTGGTGCAGCATGGTGGTGGCCGAGAAGCTGCGGGTGATCAGTGGTCGGGTGCGAGGATGTGAGGCCCAGAGAGCGTTGACACTCCGAGGTCGGCAGCACACAGGTGCGTTCGTATAAAGCGGAGCTCATTCTTCGTGGTGGTGCGGCGCTCCCTTCCATACACCCGCCCTGGTCAAGGGGTGCCATGAAGGGGCCAAGAAGTACAGCGACCCGACTCGGGAGTCGGGTCGCTTAGCTTATAGCCAACAGCTCAGCTGCCTACCGCGTGAAGATGCCGGCCGCCGACATCGCCTATCTTCGCGGGGCTGAGCCGGTACACCTTCACAGTGCCGATGTTGCCGCGCTCCTCCAGCCAGCCTTCCTCGACCAGCTCGCGCCTGGTCCGGGAGAAGACCGGCGGCTTCATGCCCGCGATCTCCGCCAGCTTCGTCGCACGGATCATGACCGTGCCGTCAGGGTTCTGCTCGGACGACGCATACAGCATGACCACGATCCGCTGGTTCGGCGTGAGGATGCCGCCCGTCATCCTCAGCAGCCGCTGAACGTCGTCGCCGCTGTTGATCCTGGTCATGCCTCGTCGCCCTTCTTGGTCTTCCGCCGGTGATCTCGTGGCTGTCGCACCGTGGTCTCCGGCGGATTCCAGTCCTTCACGGCCTCGCGGTGTGCAAAGCCGCTGCCGATGAACGCCAGGTACGGCGTGCATCGGTAGAACGTCGTACGGCCGAGGCCACCTGCCTCAACAAGCAGCCGGGCTGCCTTCAGCACTTTCACGGTCCGAGTGAGCGTATCGGGGCTCATCCCGAGTTCCTTTGCGACGTCGGCGCCCGTCATCATCACGGCACCCTGGCTCTCCTCGGTGGCGAACCAGTACCAGACCAGCACCCTGAACTCTCGGTCGGTCAGACCCGAAGCCGCCGAGGCCAGCTCGCGTCCCCTGCGGATGCCGACGTTGATGTGGGGCCCCTCGAAGGCATAAGGGGCCTGGGGTACCTCTTCCAGCTCGCCTGTGACCCGATCAAGGTACGTGAGCACCTTTCTGGCTGGCTGCGCCATGCGATCCCTCCGGGACGTGATCGGAACGGCAACCGATCCGACGGACACGCAGGATCGCTTACCACATAGAACATTACCGGATTGCTAAGTGATGCCGCTGTGAAGTCGGGTCGGTGGGCCCATCACTAATTAGCACATAGATAACCAACACGATCCCCAAGTCGAGACATCCCGATCCCCGAGTCGCATCATCCCGACTCCAGAGTCGGGAATGCCGTTTCCCCAGTCGGGTATGCCGATCTCCGAGTCGGGTTGAATCTCGCGTTTTTGCAGGTCAGAGGCTTGCCTAGGTTCTGTGTTCTTACTGCAACTGAAAGGGGCCCGACCCGCGCGGCACCGTACGGGTCACCCTGCGGGCCGTCGGCTCCGCCGCCGGTCCTCGGGGTGCCCGCTGCGGCTGACCTGTCCGGTGTCGCCTATCTCGCGGCCGAGGACGTAGCAGTAAGGAAGCGTGGCTGGGCTGAACGGATGGCTGAGGTGGCATACGCGCACCTGGTCGTACGGCAAGCCCTCGTCGTGGGCGGGCTTTCTGCGGCTGATGAGGTGATGGGTAGCTGAGTCGGCAAGCAGCAGCTGTTCTTGGGCGAGCTTGTCCCGTCTCGAGGATGGAAGCCCCATCCGGGCCACTTGGCACCTGGCACCTGGCACCTGGCACCTGGCACCCGAGGAGTACGGGCTCCGCTTCCAGGTTCCGCTGGCATGATCACCCGGTTGTGTCCGTCCCGGACAACTCCAGCTGACCACGTACGGCGACGCCACCTCTACCCTGTCTGGCGGGTGAGGCTGCCCTTGCCGAAAACCTCATCCGCCGAGGTGGGAGCCGGTGCGCGGGATGAGCGGGTTCTTGAGCACGGACGCTGGAATCGGTGCTCTCGCGGGGTCGGCGATCAGCCCGGCATGATGGCTGGTCGTGCTGCTGCGACTGGCTTACCTGACCGTGACGAACGCGTTCGCCGTGCTGCGCCTGCTGCCCATGAGCGACCGGGACAAGGACACGGAGATCCTCGCCCTCCGGCATCAGATCACGGTGCTGGAGCGCCAGCTCGGTGGCGAGAAGGTTCGGTTCTCCCCGAACGACCGCGCGTTCCTGGCGGCGTTGCCGCACCGCCTGCCCTCGCAGGTGCTGCGCAGGATACGGCTGGTGGTGCGCCCGGACACTGGGCTGCGCCGGCACCGCGATCTGGTCGCACGCCGCCACGCTGTGTGCTCCCGGCCCAAGCGCCCGGGAAGGCCGCGGACCGTGCGCTCCATCCGGCTGCTGGTGCTGCGGCTCGCCCGCGAGAATTCCAACTGGGGATACCGCCGCATCCACGGCGAACTCCTCGTTCTGGGCGTTACGGTGGCCGCCTCCACCATCTGGGAAATTTTGAAGGAGGCCGGCATCGACCCGGCGCCCGAGCGGGCCTCGAGCACCTGGGCGGGCTTCCTGCATTCCCAGGCCGACGCGCTCCTGGCGTGCGACTTCTTCGAAACCGTCACCCCGTCCGGGGTCCGCTTGTACGTGTTCGCCGCGATCGAGCACGCGAACCGCCGGATTCGGATCCTGGGCGCGACCGCGCATCCGACCGCCTCCTGGGTGGTCCAGGCCGCGAAGAATCTTGTGATGGACCTCGAGGGCGTCGGCTGCCGGGCTTGCTATCTGATCAGGGATCGGGACGGGAAGTTCCCGCGGTTGTTCGACGAGGTACTCAAGGACGCGGGTATCGAGGTGGTGCTCAGCGGCGTCCGGATACCGAGAATGAACTCGATCATGGAGCGGTGGGTGCAGACCTGTCGGCGGGAGCTGCTGGACCGCACATTGATCTGGAACCAGCGCCATCTCCTGTACGCCCTGCGCGAGTTCGAGACGTTCTATAACGAGCACAGGCCGCACCAGGGCCTGGCGAACGCCCGCCCCCTCCACCCGCTGCCCGCTCCGATCGAGGCCCCGGACCGGATCGCCTATCTGGACATACGACGGCGAGCGCGGCTTGGCGGCACCCTCCACGAGTACCAACATGCGGCCTAATGGGAGCTGCCGGGTCGGAGAGACTCGGTGCCGTAGCCGCCAGCAGGTGAGCACTTATGTGGCCGGAACCAGTACGAGTTCTGTGGTCAGACCGTGCCCCTGCTGGTCGGCCGGAAGGCCATGACCGCTGATGGGGTGGCGTGCCCGCCGAGCTGAGCGTGAGCACTGGATCCATTAGGCCGCGTGCCGTGTCTTCCGCGGGCTGCACGAGTAGGGAAGTACCTGACCAGGAGGAAGAGTTGCTGCTGATCGGCGACGACTGGGCCGAGGACCATCACGACGTCGAGGTCCAGGACACCACGGGCCGCCGCCTCGCGACCGTGAGGCTGCCCGAGGGCGCGGAAGGCATCGCCAAACTCCACGAGCTCGTGGCGAGGCACGCCGGTGAGGATCTCGAGCCGGCCGATGTGGTTGTCGGGATCGAGACGGACCGCGGTACCTGGGTGCAGGCCCTGCTCGCCGCCGGCTACCAGGTCTACGCGATCAACCCCCGGCAGGTCGCCCGGTTCAAGGAGCGGTACGGCACCTCCGGCGCCAAGAGCGACAAGGGCGACGCCCACGCGCTGGCCGACATGGTCCGCATCGACCGTGACCAGCTGCGGCCCGTTGCCGGCGACAGCGACCAGGCCCAGGCCGTCAAGGTCGTCGCCCGCGCCCACCAGACCCTGATCTGGGAACGCACCCGCACCTTTCAGCGGCTGCGCAACACGCTGCGCGAGTACTTTCCCGCCGCCCTGAACGCCTACGCGAGTCTGGAGCTGACCAGCACGGACGCGCTGGAACTGCTCGTCAAGGCGCCCACCCCGCAGGCAGCGGCGAGGTTGACCCGCACGCAGATCACCGCCGTCCTGGCCCGCGCCCGACGCCACAACCGGGACCAGAAAGCCGGGGCCATCCAGGCCGCGCTGCGTGAGAAACACCTGGAACTGCCCGAACCTGTGGCCGCCGCCTACGGGGCCACCACGACCGCCCACGCCCGTCTCCTGATCGCCCTCAACGAACAGATAGCCACGCTGGAAGAGCAGGTGAAGGCGCATTTTCTCGCGCACCCGGACGCTGAGATCTACCTCTCCATGCCTGGCATCGGAGAGATCACCGGCGCCCGGGTGCTCGCCGAGTTCGGGGACGACCCCACTCGCTACGCATCCGCCAAGGCCCGCAAGAACTACGCCGGCACCAGCCCCGTCACCCGGGCATCCGGCAAGAGCCACACCGTCCAGGCCCGCTATGTCCGCAACAACCGGCTCGCTGACGCACTCCAGCGCCAGGCGTTCTCAGCCCTGCGGGTCTCACCCGGCGCCCGCCGCTACTACGACAAGCAGCGAGCCCGTGAAGCCGGCTACAACTCCGCCCTCCGCCAGCTCGGCAACCGCCTCGTCGGCATCCTCCACGGATGCCTCAAAACCCGCACTCACTACGACGAAGCAACTGCCTGGGCACACCACGCCCAACCCCATGCCGCTTGACACCAAACAACATGGGGTGTCTGACCAGCATGGATGAGGTATTCGGCAAGGACACTTCTACAACCGCCGCCGCCTGCGGAAGCACCGAACATTCGGCTACCTCACCCCGGCCGAGACCAGGCAGCGGCATCAGCACGCCCTCGCGGCATAACAATCACGTGTCCGAGATCATGGGGAAACTTCAGTGGCTGCAGAATGGCTCACCAACTCCAACTGTCGAGCATCCCGACTCCATCAGAACCGGGGCACACCACTGTGTTTGGGGTGGAGTGCTTACGGCCGAAGATGCTGGCTACAGAGCCCAACACGCGCAAGTTGGAAGTGCCCGCATTCGCCGTGGAGCCCGCGCAACTGGCCATTTGGCAGCGCTGCGCCATGGGAGTGGCTTCGGATCGCATAAGTTGACAGTAGCGCCTCAAAGGGTTTCCCTGAGAAGTATCCCGGAGGTCTCCTGATACGACCTTCCACTAGTTGAAGGGGAATCTATGGCTGAGAACGAAGGTCCGGAAGTGCAGAACGCTGTGCAGAACGCTATTCTGGATGCGGTTAGAGAAAGAGTCGCGTCTCTGAGCGTCAACGCCACGGTCGCCGACGCGACAGACTGCTATGGGAAGAATACGGCAGGCGACGGCTACGCGAAAAACGTTTGCACCCTCGTGAACGCCGTGCCGCCCGGCGTCTCCGAGCTGCTCGGCGAGGGCTCACAGCCGAAGAAGCGATGACACGTGTTTTTTCCTGTGCTGATTGGGCGTCACTATGGCTCGGTGCGACGACACCTCCACTGCTCCGTTCGGATGTCCGAACGTGCCATCGAGGGTGAGAGTCATCGGATGCCGGCATAGGACGGTTGCCGCCTTCTCCTTTGCCGGAGGGCCCCGGAGGTTATCTCGAAGACGCATACCGGGGCCCTAGGTGTTCGGTCTGGCGGAGTTCCTCGCTATACCTCCGATTCGGACTGGTCGCCAGCGATTGCGTCATCAGAGTGGCGTACGATTCGAGAGCGACTCGCCGCATTGAATGTAAATGCCGCGATGGCCATAAGCGGTAGGGTGTCCAGCGAATCGCAGGCGCTTCTGATTGGACGTCGACATGGATCTGCTTACCGCTGCGACATCTCTACTTTCTCATCCGGCCGTAGGTGATCGCGAGAGCGTTGTCCGTACGCTTGTTGACGAGCAGAGCCGAATCACTCTCGAGGGGGTAGTCGGCGATCTCCAAGAGGAAATGGGAGTAGCTGCTCCAGAGCTTCTTGGAGTGATGACTGAGTTTGTCGGACTGGGCGGCGGCTGGTCTCCGCCTTTCGGTGCCTTCGAGGCGGCTGTCCGGGGACGCGCCCACGAAAGTCTGGTCGCAGCCGCATCGCAACTCGCCATCCTGGCACACGATCGAGGGGTTGCGGGACGCTGGCACGCGTCGTTCAATGCTCCCGTCTGCCTACGGCTTGGCGATACCACCGTCGTCAATCTGACAGAGGCAAGCGTCGAGGCCGGTGACGACGGATATGAGGTTCGCGGGCAGACCGCAGAGGGCGAACGCGGCCGATGGGTTGTCTGCCGGAACGAGGGCCCCGACAACTCGTTGCTCAGGTCTGTCGGCTTCGGTGGCCTCCAAGTACGGCTGAGCTCTATGCAAGACGCCCGATCGGTACGAGGTATCGAATTCCTGACGCGTGAGCCATGGAATCTATCAACGGACCTGGCCAGGGCTGAGCGGGAGTTGGCCGCAGCAGAGGAGCTGCTCCGCTGCCACAGTCCCATGTTCCTATCGTGGGTCGCGGGCGTGTTCCGGCACATGGCGTTCACCGACCCAGGTCGCGGCCTTATGGAAAGCGGAAGCAGCCGCGAACTGCCAGGTTTCGTCCACGTGTCCCACGGGGATCCACTAGCGCTGGCCGAGATGTTGGTCCACGAATGCTCGCACCAGTATTACTATCTGGCGACACGTGCAGGATCGGTCGATGACGGAACTGACACCACCTTGTACTGGTCGCCGGTGAAGCAGACGGGTCGCCCAATCGCCAACATCTTGCTCGCGTACCACGCGTTCGGCAACGTGGTGCTCCTGATGAGGGAACTCCTTGCCTCTGGTGCCGGCCCGCGGAACGCCATTGAAGCCAACGAGGCGGATGTGGTTCAGCAGCTGAGACAGCTGCAGCAGGGGTTGGAGACGACAAGGGCGCTGACGGAGACGGGCCTCGGCCTCTACCAGCCGTTGCGTGACGCCCTTCGGCTGGTTTAGTGAGTCATGGTCGCCCCTGAGGTCAACACGGTGATCGTCAAACTCGCGTCTCGGTGCAACCTGAACTGCGAGTACTGCTACCTCTACCAGCATGCAGACCAGTCCTACCGAAACCGGCCGAAATTCATGTCAGCGGACGTCTTCGACGGAGCGATTCGGATAGCGGACGAGGCGGCGTCGGCTAACTCTTCGAATGCGGTAAGCCTGGTCATGCACGGTGGAGAACCGACGCTGCTACCGCTTCCGATGTTCCGCTCCTACGTTGACCAGGCCCGTGACCGGCTGGGTCCGAAGCTCCGGCGGATCTCGCTTCAGACCAATGGCACGGTAATCACGGATGCCTGGATGGACGCGCTCATCGATGGGTCAGTCGGAGTGGGCGTCAGTATCGACGGACCTGCCCATATCCATGATGCGGTGCGGAAAGGGCACGACGGTAGAGGGAGCTGGAGCCGGGTCGCCGCTTCGATTAGGCGTTTGCAGGACCGGGGTTTGGATGTCGGTACGTTGACAGTGATCACTCCTGGGGCGGACGGCCTTGAGGTCTTCGAGCACCTGTTGTCGCTTGACGTGCGGCGTATGAGTTTCTTGCTTCCAGACGTTTCACACGACGACTTCGCCAGATGGTATGGGCACTACGGCGTCACACCGGTGGCGGATTACCTGATTCCCATCTTCGACTCCTGGTTCGAGAAGGACGACCCAGGAGTCGTGATCGCCATCTGTTGGGACATCGTAGAGCGTCTTATGGGTGGTCCCGGGATGACGGACACTTTTGGCAACCGCCAGCTCAAATACATCGTTGTGGAGACGGACGGGACCGTTGAGGCACTTGACGCACTGAAGGTAGGTAAGGACGGGCTCGCCGACACCGGTTTGAACGTTCTCCGCGATCGCCTCTCGGACTTTTCCAGGCAGGACACTCTGGCGGCGCGCGCTCTGACATCAGGGTTCGGCCTTCCTACGCAGTGCAGTGGTTGTCGGTTCGCGTCTGTCTGCGGCGGCGGTTACTTGCCACATCGGTACGCATCACGGAATGGTTTCGACAACCCGTCCGTTTGGTGCAGGGACCTGAAGAAGGTGTTCGACCACGCGTCGGAAGCCATTAAGACACGCCAGGGGGACAATTGATGCGACCCAGCTTCGTCGCTTGCTTGCTGAACGCGCGGGGAGACTATCTGCTCAACCTTCCTACCTTGCGCGCCCTGGCTCAGATCGGAAAGGACTCGTTCGTACTGGTCGTCCGGCGGGGTGCCCGCGAAACCTATCTCCGGGACATTCCAGCTCGGGGTGTGGTAGAGGTTGACGCCACATATCTGGGCGATGGCTATCACTTCGACTCGGCGGAGGTCGCGGGCGCCGTCGAGGCCTTCGGCGAGGTCGGGACCTTCGTCTCTCTCAACCCCTGGCGTTCGCCGTCCCTCGACCTTCTCGTCGACGCCCTGGCGCCTGAGCGGGCGGTCGGGTTGGGCAATGGGGCCTGGACAGACATGGTGCCGCTCGATTTCTCGTGCCACAGCAGCGAACTCGCTTTCCGGACCCTGCTAGCGTTCGACAGAAGTTTGCGGATCGGGTCCTTCGCCCATCCACCCGCATACCCGGACGGCGCAATGCGCCTGGCGCGCGGACTGCGTGACGAGGTCTCAGCTGGACGGCTTCTTGTAATCCATCGGGAAACGAAGCCAGACAAGGAGTGGACAGACGCGAGGTGGGTGGATTTCCTACGTAGCTGGCTCAGCATGAACCAAGCCGATGTGGCGGTGGACGTCAGCTTGAAACCCCTGCCCATCGATCCGACTGAGCCGTTGGCCGACCGGGTGCTGCACGGCCTGGGGCTGCCACTCGATCACGCCTTCGCCCTATCCAGCGTCGCTGATCTCTTCGTCGGCGTGGATAGTTGCTTCCTACACGCCGCCGATCTCGCCCGGGTGCCTTCGGTCGGCCTTTTCTTCTCGACTGATCCAGTTGAGTTCGGTCTGCGCTGGGCACCACACTGTCACTTGACGGCTGCTGAAGCGGCCGATCTCCGGGTGGACACTGTACGGGCGGCCCTCGCCACGTTGTCAGATGCACCGCGCTCAGCCGCCGCTGGCCGAGTTCCAGGCAGGGCAACACCAGCGGGGACACGCCGTGTCGCACTACGGCATGGCGGCGAAGCCCCCTTCAGGGAGCGGCAGGACATGCAGCTCAGCACGCTGGGACTCGGCACCGCTCGCTTCTCGTTCAGCCGTGACCTCGATGCAGTCGATGTTCTGCTGAAGGCGTTGGAAATGGGATGCAATGTGGTGGACATGGGAGGCAACTACGGGGGAGGTGAGGCGTGTGCCGTAGTTGGTCGCGGCCTTCGGCGCGCTTTTGCGGCTGGAACAGTTGCCCGCGATGAGGTGTTCCTATGCAGCAAGGCCGGCTTCACAGAACACCTCGATTTCTCAGCGGCGGCCCGGAGTCGCGGCTGGACACAGAACGGCCACTGCATGCGAGCTGACTACCTAAGGTGGGAGTTCGAACGGCAATGCAGCTATCTAGGAGTCGACGGCCTGGACGCGTTCCTCCTGCATAACCCTGAAGAGGCCGTCCAATATGCCGGAGCAAGCTTCTGGCAACTCCTGGAGTCGGCATTCACCTTGCTTGAAGATCTGGTTTCCCAGGGGAAACTTAGCCTTTACGGAATCAGCACAGCCGAGGCCCTCCGAGTGTCCCGGAGCGATCCTCACCACCTAGACCTCGCCGATCTGTGGGAGGTTGCCACTGCAGTGGGTGGTAGGCAACACCACTTCCGGGTAATCGAACTGCCGGTGAGTGCGAGCCGACTTGAGGGCTTCGATGTACCTGCTCATCGGAAATCGCCGGCAAAAGACGGGACTCTCGTTTCCGCCCTGAAGTGGGCGGAAACGAGAGAAATGATGGTACTTGCGAGCACACCGCTCAATGGGGGCGGGCGAATCGAGGCCCTTGGAGCGGCCGTCGGTGACCTCCTCGGTATTCGCGATCCCGCTACCAGCTTGCTGCAGGTGGCCCGTTCCATCCCAGGGGTGACATGCGCGCTGGTCGGGGTTACGACACCACAGCACCTCGCCAATTTTGAAACCGTACTCAGGAGTGAGTTCCCATGCCTGGCGACGAAAATTTCCCACTAAGCCCGCGGAGTTCGGCATGAAGGTAGAGCTTCGGGTCCGCCCGAGGCGGAAGCATCGCCCGACCGGCGTGCAGATCGGTCACCAGCTGGTCGGCGACGAGCGCGAGATGCTGTGTCTTTCGGTGGCACATGCCAAGATTCCTCGCACATTCCTCCCGACGCGTCACTCCGAGCCGCTGCCCCGACACCAACGTCTGGAGATTCCCAACTTTCAATTGTAGCACGACGAGGCAGTCAATGAGCTCTCCCACGGTCTGTTGGTAGAGTGATCCCAGCGAATCCAGTTCAATGTTCGGTAGCGTTGCATCTACGGCGTTGATAAGTGCATGTCGAGAGGCATTCGCCTGGTCAATCCGGCGCTTGCATTGCGCGACGGTCTGGTCCGATGCGTCAGGGCACCGAGCCTCGTCTTCAAGTTCCCACAGTTGCTCGTGTACCCGGATTAGGGTACCGATAGTGTCCATCGGTAGATTCAGGCTCGTGGCCAGGCCATGCACAATTTCACTCGGAGTCAACGCCATCAGGTCACCGCCCACTCATATTTCCGATACCTCAGAAGAGGCTTCCCTCCACGCGACCGAGTTCGTGACCTGAAAGACCGCGAGGTCACTCCAAGGCGTTAGATGGTTCGTCTGGTTGGCCGCTGGGGCGCGAAGTGACGTCTTGGAGATGGGGCCCTCGGCGGGACGCCATCTCGACGGGGCGCGGGATAAAGCTCACCATCCTGGAACCCGGATAGCTCGGAGCAGCCAAGTGACGTCGTGCGCACCGGGAGGCAATCGATGCCACTGAGCCCTTTCAGCGTGGCCACTGATCGGGTGATGGCGTGGGCGTCCGCAACGGAACCTGTCAAAGCGATCAAGGCAGGTAGTTCGTTCTAACGCTGTGCCGGGATCAGTGAGCCTTTCGCAGTAAGCGATCATGACTCTGTGTGATCGTTTAGATGGTGCGGTCGCACTCGAGCTGGAGCAGGACGAGGGCCGCGGCGGCGATCTGGGTGATCCGGCTGGGGTCGAGGCTGACCCGCCGCAGGGCCTTGAAGGTGGTCTTGAGCAGGGCATTTGCTCGCTCGCACACGCCGTGGATGCCGCGGATGACCTTGTTGAAGGCCTGCTGGGCTTCGGTGAGTTCGCCGCCCGCGGGCCTCTTGACCGGGTGGCGGAAGCCTGTGGGGCTCGGAAAGTCGTCGCTGCAGGTCATGCCGCGTATCGGTACTCGTTGATGAGGCCGCCGAGGACGCGGGTCCGCAGGAGTCGGCGGCCTTCAGATTCGTGCACGGCGATGGACTGCTGGTCGGCGCCGGGCGGGAGTTGGTTGAGGGCCTGGTGGGGGCGGTGTTCGTTGTAGTGACGCTGGTAGGTGGCCAGGACGTGCCGGGCGTGGGCCTCGTTCATGATGAGGACGTGGTCGAGGGCTTCGCGCCGGATAGTGCCGATCACCCGCTCGCAGTGGGCGTTCATCCGGGGCGCCCGCGGCGCTGTCTTGAGGATCTCGATCTCTTCGGCCTCGAAGACGGCGTCGAAGGACTGCCCGTACTTGCTGTCGCGGTCACGGAGGAGAAAGCGCAAAGACTCCATGCGTGTGCCGAGATCGGTGGCCAGGTTCCGGGCCTGCTGCACCGCCCAGTCGCGGGTGGGGTGGACGGTGACGCCGGCGATGTGCAGGCGCCGGGTGCTGTGCTCGAGGAACGCCAGCGCGTAGAGCCTGCGGCCGAGGACGGTGTCGAGGTGGAAGAAGTCGACGGCGATGATGCCTTCGGCCTGGTGGGTGAGGAACTCCGTCCAGGTCGGGCCGGTACGACGCGGAGCCGGGTCGATGCCAGCCATGTGGAGGATCTTCCAGACCGTGGAGGCTGCGATCGGATGCCCAAGTCGGGCCAATTCGCCCTGGATCCGCCTGTGCCCCCATCCCGGGTTCTCCCGGGCAAGCTGCAGGATCAGCTTCCTGAGGGCGGCACTGGTCGGTGGCCGTCCGGTGCGGGCGCGTCGGGCGCTGTAGTCCCACTTCGCGGCGATCAACCTGCGATGCCAGGCCAGCAGGGTCCCGGGCGTGACGGGGAAGACCTCGCGCCAGCGGCAGCGGGGCATCAGGTTGGAGAGGGCGGCCAGCCAGAACCGGTCTGCGGACTCGTAGCGGACAGGCCCTGCAAGCTGACGCCGTAGCACCGCATTCTCATGCCGGAGCACGAGCAACTCGGCGTCCTTGGAAGTGTCGCGGCGCAGCAGCACCCCGGGAACGGACAGCAGCTTGCGGGCCACCTTGTACAGCATCGAGAGGATCACGGCGGACATGGTCCCAGCCGCGAACGCTCCACCGTCTCGACCTGCGGCGATGACTTTACGAGCCCCACACGCACACACCGCTGCAATAAGCGCCGAACGTGGCAGTACCTGTGGCGGGCCGTCGACCAGGACGGCAACGTCCTG
>NZ_JAESIF010000085.1:0-21951 GCF_016757295.1 Streptomyces sp. M2CJ-2
TGTTGAGTTCTCAAGGAACGGACGCTTCCTTCGTACTCACCCTCGCGGGTTTTCCTCCGGGCGCTTCCCTTCGGTGTTCCCAAACTCTATCAGTGTTTTCCCGACCTCCTGACCACAGTCCTGCAGGCATGCAGAAGCTGATCTGGAGATAAGATCCGATGAGTTGGGCCGCCGAGAGACAGGACGCGTGTGATCGCATCGCTCAGCCTCAGGCAGGTCCTCGACTCTACATGGGGCTGCGGAGCGGGTGCAAATCACTGCGAGATGTGGTCTAGACCTCTAATCGGTCCTCTCGCACGAAACCGGTACTACCTATGACATACCCTGCATCACAGTGCGCCGTCCGAGACAGGCAGTGACGGGCTCCTATAGATATCCGCCCCTGGGAGGCTTCCCATGACCACCGTGACGTCCCCGCTAGCAGGACGTGCCATCGGACTGGAGTCCGTGCCCGATCCTGTCTTCTCCGGGGCCATGGTCGGCCCGGGTACAGCGATCGACCCTGTACGGGAACCCTCCGCAGCCGTCTCCCCCGTGGACGGTGTCATCGTCTCTCTCCATCCGCATGCGTTCGTCGTCGTCGACGAGAGCGGGCACGGTGTGCTGACGCATCTCGGTATCGACACCGTGCAGCTCAACGGCGAGGGCTTCGAGCTGCTCGTCAACAAGGGCGACACCGTGACCCGTGGTCAGGACATCGTGCGCTGGGACCCTGCCGCCGTCGAGGCCGCCGGCAAGTCCCCGGTGTGCCCGGTCGTGGCCCTGGAAGCCACCGCGGACGCTCTCTCCGATCTGCGTGACGACGGCGAGGTGAAGGCCGGCGACAGTCTCTTCCTCTGGAAGTGACGTCAGTGCCGTCCCATTGACGGCAAGCAGGGCGACCAATCCGGCGGCGTGAGCCGCCGCACTATCGGAGACGGGTGAGATGGAGACAACGCTGCGAGGCGTCGGCGTGAGCCACGGTGTGGCGATCGGCGAGGTTCGGCACATGGGAACGGCCGTCCTCGAACCGCCGACCAGGCAGATCCAGGCGGAAGAGGCGGAGCGTGAACAGGGGCGCGCCCGCAAGGCCGTGGAGGCCGTGGCAGCCGATCTGATGGCGCGCGGCAATCTGGCGGGCGGGGAAGCCCAGGCGGTCCTCGAGGCGCAGGCCATGATGGCCCAGGACCCTGAGCTGATGGCGGACGTGGAACGTCGTATCGCCGCGGGAAGCACCGCTGAACGTGCGGTGTACGACGCGTTCGCCGCGTACCGCGAGCTGCTGGCCGCCGCCGGTGAGTATCTGGCGGGCCGGGTGGCCGATCTGGACGACGTTCGGAATCGGATCGTCGCGCGGCTGCTCGGGGTGCCGATGCCGGGTGTCCCGGACAGTGACGAGCCGTACGTCCTGGTGGCTCGGGATCTGGCGCCGGCGGACACGGCGCTGCTGGACCCCACCCTGGTGCTCGGCTTTGTGACTGAGGAAGGGGGGCCCACCAGCCACAGCGCGATCCTGGCGCGGGCGCTCGGTGTGCCGGCCGTGGTGGCCCTGCCGGGTGCGGGTGAGCTCGCCGAGGGGACGATGATCGCGGTGGACGGCAGCACCGGTGAGATCTTCGTGAACCCGAGCGAGGAGAAGAAGGGACAGCTCGAGGCTGCGGCAGCCGCGCGCAGGGCGTCGCTGAGCGCGTCGACCGGGCCCGGCGCGACCGCGGACGGTCACACGGTGCCGCTGCTGGCGAACATCGGCGGTCCGGCGGATGTGGCGGCCGCGGTCGAGGCGGGCGCGGAGGGCGTCGGTCTCTTCCGCACCGAGTTCCTCTTCCTTGACGACAGCAAGAACGCTCCCTCCGAGGAGAAGCAGGTCGCGGCCTACCGTCAGGTGCTCGAGGCTTTCCCCGAGGGCCGTGTGGTGGTGCGCGTACTGGACGCGGGCGCGGACAAGCCGCTGGACTTCCTCACCCCGGCCGATGAGCCGAACCCGGCGCTGGGTGTGCGTGGTCTGCGGTCGCTGCTCGACCACCCGGAGGTGCTGCGTACCCAGCTGTCGGCGCTGGCCAAGGCCGCGGAGGGGTTGTCCGTCCAGCTCGAGGTGATGGCCCCGATGGTGGCGGACCGTACCGACGCCAAGGCTTTCGCCGACGCGTGCCGTGAGGCGGGCCTGCGTGCGAAGTTCGGCGCGATGGTCGAGATTCCGTCGGCCGCGTTGCGTGCGCGCTCGATCCTGCAGGAGGTCGAGTTCCTTTCGCTGGGGACGAATGACCTCGCGCAGTACACGTTCGCCGCGGACCGCCAGGTGGGTGCGGTGTCCCGGCTGCAGGATCCGTGGCAGCCCGCGCTGCTCGACCTGGTGGCGCTGTCCGCCGAGGCGGCGAAGGCCGAGGGCAAGAGCTGCGGTGTCTGCGGTGAGGCCGCTTCCGACCCGCTGCTCGCTTCGGTGCTGACCGGTCTGGGTGTCACCTCCCTCTCCATGGGCACGGCGTCCATTCCTTATGTACGGGCAGCGCTGGCGAAGTTCACGCTGGCGCAGTGCGAGCGGGCCGCGGCAGCGGCTCGCGCGACCGACAGCGCCGAGGAGGCCCGTAGGGCCGCTCAGGCGGTGTTGTCGGGCGAGTAGCCAGCCCGCGGGCAGGCAGCCCGACAGACCGCTCTTCGTGAGGGGCGCTCCAGGTTCTGGGGCGCCCCTTTCCCTTCCCTTACCTCTCTTCTCCCCTTTTCTCCCCTTTTCCCTTTTGTGTTTCCCGTTCGTGTTCAGTGGTGGTGGGTCGGGCTCGGGCCCTCGTCCGCGAGGTCGGGCGGCTCGCAGTAGTCGACATTGGACTCGGGCGCGATGAGGTCTCCGGATTCCGCGTCGGTGCAGTAGGCGTCGAAGACCTCTCCCGCGGTGAGGGGTTCGAGACCGTGGGCACGCAGCCGCCAGCCGTGGACGCGGTCGGCGGTGCCTGGTGCGGTGGTCCGCATGACGAGTCCGCCCGGACTGTCGGTGGCGAGGCCGACTGCCAGCACCGTGGTGAATTCGAGGAGCTCGGCGTCGTCCAGCTCCATGTGTCCGTCGTTGTCGTCGGCGTGCAGGACGGCGACCAGGGTCTCGGGCGGTCCGGAGACACTGCAGACGAGGTGCCGGTTGCCGGGGCCCGTGGTGTCGAGGATGCGGACGATCAGCTGGGAGGCGCGGGCGAAAGCCTCGCGGCCCAGGTCCTCCCCGCACGAGGCGCAGGCGCCGAGGCGGGCGAGGAGTGTGGTCGCGTACTCCCAGGTCGCCCGGCGGACCGCCTCGTCGACGAGGGCGGGCAGAAGGTCGGCCAACGGCTGCCCCTCGTAGAGGACGGTGGGGCCTGTGGCCGCGAGTTCGGCGGTGAAGCGGGTGCGGCTGGTGCGGCGGTCGGGGTCGAGGCCCGTGTGCGCGCAGAATGCCGCGTACTCCTCGGGGTCGAAGAGGGCCAGTGTGGTGTGGTTGCCCTGCAGGGCACGTGTCCTGAGGACGGCCTCCATGTGTGCGAGGTACGTGGCGTGGTCGTCGAAGGCGAAGCTTCGGTAGTCCCGCATGGCGCGGAAGTCGTGCTCGTCCGTCAGCACCCCGATGGTGCCCGCGATTTCGCGGCGCAGGGTACGTCGGAGGGTTCGGTGGTCGGTGTACGTCATGTCTCCCCCTGTACAGTCGATCAATGCTCACTCACGGTAACCGGGAGCACTGACAACGGCGTACGGCGGTGACGGCGGGTGAGCGGTACCGCGTCCCGCTCACCCGCCGTCCGGGGAGGTCAGGTGCGGCGGCGGGCCAGGCCCTCGTAGAACGTGAGCAGGTCCAGGTTGTCGACGGACCCCGGATTGACCGCCTTCTCCAGCGGCGTGCCCTGGAGGAGGCGTTTGACCGGGACCTCGATGCGTTTGCCGGTCAGGGTGTGTGGCACCCCGGGCGCCTCGATGATCTCGTCCGGGACGTGGCGAGGCGACAGTTGCTCACGGATGGTCCGCCGGATGAGCTCCTTCATGTCCTCGTCGAGCACGGCGCCCGGTGCCAGGTGCACGAACAGGGGCATCCAGTAGCCGCCGTCGGGCTGTTCGACGCCGATGACGAGGGACTCCTTGATCTGGGGAAGGCGTTCGACGGCCTCGTAGATGTCCGCCGACCCCATGCGGACGCCCTGGCGGTTGAGCGTGGAGTCGGAGCGGCCGTGGATGACCACGGAACCGCGCGAGGTGAGGGTGATCCAGTCGCCGTGCCGCCAGACCCCGGGATAGGTGTCGAAGTAGCTGTCGTGGTAGCGGCTGCCGTCGGGGTCGTTCCAGAAGTGGATCGGCATGGACGGCATCGGATTGGTGACCACGAGCTCGCCGACCTCGTCGGTCAGGGGTTTGCCGCTCGGGTCCCAGGACTGCAGGTCGGTGCCCAGACCGGGTGCCTGCAGCTCGCCGATGTGCACGGGGAGGGTGGGTACGGCCCCCGCGAAGCAGGAGCAGACGTCCGTACCGCCGCTGACGGAGGCGATCCACAGGTCGGCCCCGCTCTCGGCGAACTCGTCGTGCAGCCAGCGGAAACCGTCGGGGGGCAGGGGGGAGCCGGTGGTGGCGACGCACTGCACCGCGGAGAGGTCGAAGTCGCGGGCGGGGTGCACGTCGGCCTTGCGGCAGGCCATGACGTACGCGGCGGAGGTGCCGTAGAGGGTGGCGCCGGTGCGTTCGGCGATCCGCCACTGGGCGCCCGTGTCCGGGTAGCCGGGACTGCCGTCGTACAGGACGATCGTCGTTCCGGTGAGGAGGCCGGAGACGAGGAAGTTCCACATCATCCAGCCGGTCGACGTGTACCAGAAGAAACGGTCCTCCGGCCCCAGGTCGCAGTGCAGTCCGAGCTGCTTGAGGTGTTCGACCAGGATGCCGCCCTGGGACTGGACGATCGCCTTCGGCAGTCCGGTGGTGCCGGACGAGTAGAGCACCCACAACGGATGCTCGAAAGGCACCTGCTCGAAGACCGGTTCGGTGTCCGCGGAGGTCAGGGCCGACCACTCCAGCGCTCCGTCGGGGGCGTCGGTCCCGAGCAGGGGGATGTGCACGACCGCACGCAGGGTGGGCAGTTCGCGGCGCAGTTCGGCGACGACGTCGCGGCGGTCGTGCTCCTTTCCGCCGTAGCGGTAGCCGTCGACGGTGAACAGGACGACCGGTTCGACCTGCTGGAAGCGGTCGAGCACGCTGCGGGCGCCGAAATCGGGCGCGCAGGAGGTCCACACGCCGCCCACCGCCGCGGTGGCCAGGAAGGCGACGACGGCTTGCGGGATGTTGGGGAGGTAGCCGCTGACGCGGTCTCCGGGACGTACGCCCAGGGCGCGCAGCTCGGCGGCGAGGGAGCCGACCCGGCGGCGCAGCTCGGCCCAGGTGACGGGCCTGGGGTCATGGGTCTCGTCGACGCACAGGAGCGCCGGCTCGTCCGCGCGGGCCGCCGCCGCGCGGAGGGCGTGTTCGGCGTAGTTGAGGGCGGCACCGGGGAACCACTGGGCGCCGGGCATCGAACGGTCGCCCAGCACGCGCGCGTAGGGGGTCGAGAAGCGCACGTCGAACCACTCCGTGACGGCCTTCCAGAAGGTTTCCGGCTCGTCCACGGACCAGCGGTGCAGTGCCGCGTAACCGCCCTCGGCGGGGGCGCCGTGCCGCTCGGCGGCCCATGCCTGGAACGCGGTGATCCTGGCCCGGGCGATGCGCTGCGGATCAGGCTGCCAGAGCGGCTGGGGGTTCTGGGTCGACATGGGTGGCTCCCGGACTGTGCGCGTCGTGTGCGTTTTGCGCGCACGGGCTGGGGTGTGCGCGTGACGCGGCTGACAGGAACGATGCCATGTGATCGTCTTCCGAACCAGGGTGTGCCGCCGCAGTCCGTGTCGTGAAGATGTGACCCGATCATGGGTGAACGGCAGTTGAACGACACGCGTGTGAGGTGCACGCAATGGCAGGGTGAGCACCATGGACGGTCGTGGCCTGGTGCGTTCGGTGAGATCGGTCGGCTCGGTGGGCGCGGCACGGGGTTTGCGTACCGTACGGGCAGCGTGGCGCAGGCGACGGGCCGACGCCACCGGGCTGCCACCCCGGGGGGCGGAGCTCGCACGGACACCCGGACGGATGCGGGAGGTGGAGCCCGGTCCCGGGGGCGGTGTCGTCCGGTTCAGCCGCTCCGAGCTGCGGATCCTCGTCGCTGTGAACGGCGCCGTCTTCTGGGGCTGGGACGGGGCGGCTCCCGAGCCGTCGTACGCGCTGGCCGGCCGCTGTCCCGATCCGGATCCGCGGGCGGTGCTGGAGCCGGACACGGACGGCGGCTGGCGTGTGGTCGCCGAGCGGGTGACGGTCGCCGTCTCACGGCTCGGCTCGGTGGAGGTGCTCACCCCGGGAGGCGTGGTTCTGCGGCGTGATCTGCCGCCGCGCTGGTGGGAGCCTGCGGGAGGTGGCACCGCGCGCTGGATGCAGCGGTCGGAGGTGCGGGCCGACGCCCGGTTCTTCGGGCTCGGGGGGCGTGCTTTCGGGCCAGGGCTGCGGGACGGCATCCACCGGCTGTGGAACACGGGCCCCGGTCACGCTTTCAGGTCCGGTGACGATCCGCTCCCCATCACGATGCCGGTGCAGCTGGTGGTGGCCGACGCGGGCACACATCTCGCGTTCCACGACAGTTCGTGGGACGGCACGGTGACACTGCGGGAGGGCTCGGAGGGCGCGGGCTCCGGGCACGACCGGGCCGGGACGAGCACGCTGCGGATGGACGGGGGACCCCTGCGCTGCTGGGTGATGGTGGGCACTCCCGCGCGGGTGCTGCTCGCCTGGGGATCGCTGACCGGTGCGCCCGCGCTGCCGCCCGCGTGGGCCCTCGGCCATCATCACGCGCGGTGGGGTCGGGGTGGCGAGCAGGAGGTGCGGCGGACCGTCGCCTGCTACCGGGAGCACGGGCTGCCGCTCGACGCCGTCCATCTGGGCGTCGACCACCACGACGCACACCGGGTGTTCACCGTCGACCGGGAGCGGTTCCCGAAGCTGCCGGCGCTCGCCGACGAGCTGCGGCGGGACGGGATCCGGCTGGTGTCGGTCGTCGGTCCCGCGGTCGCTGCCGAGGACGGCGATGCCGTGCACGACTCGGGGGCGGCGCAGAAGGCGTTCGTGCGGGACGCCTCGGGCGAGGTCGTTCAGGGTGTCTCCTGGCCCGGGGACGTGGTGTTCCCGGACTTCACGCACGCGCGCGTGCGCCAGTGGTGGGGCGGTCTGTACACGGAGCGGCTGGAGCAGGGTTTCGCGGGTTTCTGGCACGACCTGAACGAGCCGACGTCGTTCACCGCGTTCGGGGAGGCCACGCTCCCCCGCTCGGCACGGCACGCCCTGGACGGACGGGGCGGCGATCACCGCGAGGCGCACAACGTGTACGCGCTGTGCATGGCCAGGGCGGCCTACGAGGGGCTGCGGACTCTGGTGCCGCAGGAGCGGCCGTTCGTGTTCTCACGCTCGGGGTGGGCCGGTATGCAGCGCTACGGAGGGACGTGGTCGGGGGAGGTGGCCACGGGCTGGTCCGGCCTGCGGGCCTCCCTGGCCCTGGTGATGGGGCTCGGGTTGTGCGGTGTCCCGTATTCGGGGCCGGATGTCGGCGGGTGCGACGGGGACGCGTCCGCGGAGCTGTATCTGCGGTGGCTCCAGCTGGGTGCCCATCTGCCGCTGTTCCGCACGCACGCGGGGGCGGGGAGCAAGGAGCCGTGGGAGTTCGGTGCCGAGGTGGTGCGGCACGCGCGCGCGGCCCTCGTCGGGCGTCGTCGGCTGCAGCCGTACGTCGTGACACTGGCGCATCTGGCCCGGCGCACCGGGGCTCCCTGTGTGCGGCCGCTGTGGTGGTCGGCGCCGGAGGAGCGCGCGTTGCGCGACTGCGAGGACGCCTTCCTGCTGGGTGACTGCCTGCTGGTGGCACCGGTGCTGGCCCCGGGGGTGGAACGGCGCACGGTGCGGCTGCCCGGCGGGCGTTGGTACGAGTCGGCTACCGGACGGGCGTACGACGGGCCCGCCCAGGTGCTGGTCGACGCGCCCCTGGACCGCATTCCGGTGTTCGCCCGCGCGGGCTCCGTGATTCCCGTGCGCGGGGAGGGCGGTGGGCTGGAACTGGAGGTGTGGGCACCCGTGCGGGGGCGGACCGGGGGCGGGACGGTCGTCGCGGACGTCGGCGACGGCTGGGAGGAGCCGGAGATCGAGCGGTACGGCGTCCGCTGGGCGGGAGCCCGGATCGTCGTCGCGCGGGAGGGGAAGGACGGCGCCGGCGAGTTGCCCTACCCGGTGCGGGTACGCGGGCTCGGGTCGCGCTGAGCCGTGCCGGGGCGGGCCGGGAGTCAGATGTACCGGCCCTCGAACCAGGCGCGCGCGGCCCGCGTGTGCAGCGGGAAGGCGAGTTCCTCCGCGCGGCGCAGCAGGTGCCGGCCTTCCGTCTCGTCCGTGGGGGCGGAGGGTGGCAGGCCTTCCGCGGGGCGTTCCGGGAGGAGACCGAACAGCAGGAGGTGTCCGTCGGGCGAGCTCATGGCGTCCGCGAGTCGCACGTCCCGACTCACCGCCTCGATGCCGGTCTCCTCCCGGAGTTCGCGTACGACGGCCTGGCGCCAGTCCTCCCGGTCGTCGATGTACCCACCGGGCAGGGCCGTGCCTCCGCGCGCGGGGGCGATGGACCGGGTGATGACGACCAGGGCGGTGCCCTTCGCGTCGTACACGGGCTGGAGGGCGACCGCCACCGGCAGCGGGTTGCGGTAGGCGACGGCACCGCATGCCGGGCAGTCCCGGGGCCAGCCGGAGACACCCGCGCCGAAGGGCGTGCCGCAGCTCGAACAGTGGGAGTCCGGCACGGGGTCGAGGGCCGGGCCGGGGGTTCGGTTTCTGGACACGCGCGGACTGTAGCCGATCACGGCGGGGGTGTCTTCGGGGGGCCGCTCACCAGGCGGCTTCGGGGAGCACTCAGCGGTGACCGGTGAGCGACCCGCGGGACACCGGGAAGTCGAAGTAGGTGTCCGGATGAGCCTCCGGCTTGAAGGTGTAGTGCCACCACTCCTCGGCCAGGTTCACGAAGCCGAGGCTCTCCAGGGTGCCTTTGAGGAGCAGCCTGTTGGCCCGTTGTTCGCCCTGTATGCGAGGGTCGAGGGTGTGGCTGAGCGTGTCGAAGCAGTCGTAGCCGGTGCCCATGTCGACCGAGTTGTCGGGGAACCGCTGGTCCTTGGCCGCGAAGCAGGGGGTGAGGGGCTGTCCCGGGTGGTACGGCCGGGTCGGCTCGGCGGGGAGCCGTACGACGGTGAGGTCCACGGTCGAGCCTCGGCTGTGGCCGGACTTCTCCGCGATGTAGCCGTCGGCGAACAGCCGGTTCTTGTCGACGTTCGGGTAGAACTCTCCCTTCATCGCCTGATCGTCGAGGTCCTTGGCCCAGCGCACGAAGTGGTCCACGGCGCGTTGTGGCCGGTAGCAGTCGTACACCTTGAGGGAGTAGCCCTGTCGCAGCAGCTTGCGCTGGGCCTCGTGGAGGGCCCGGGCCGCGGGGCGGGTGAGGATGCACAGGGGCTGCCGGTAACCGTCGATGCGCTCGCCCACGAAGTTGTGCGGGGTGAAGTAGCGCATCTCCTGGATGATCGTCGGGTCCACGCTGTTCAGCGCCACGAAGTCCTTGGGCGCCTTGGGTTCCGGCTTCTCCGGAGCGGATGCGGCGGGGGCGGATACGGCGGTCGTGGCCGTCAGGGCGGCGAGCGCGGTGATCAGGGCGCGTACCGCGGCGGAGAGTCGTGTCATGTCTCCTGCATCTATCAGGAGTGGGGTCCGTCGGGAAGCCCCCTGCCTTGCTCCGGTCACCCGTGACGCACCACTGGCGGCCGGTCGCGCTGCTGCCCGCCACGGCGTCGGCGGGGCAGGTGCGGGCCCTGTCCGGGACCCGGGTGGAGGAGGCCCGGGACTCGATCCGCTGACCCGGCTGCCGAGTTCGGGCACGATCACCGACTAGGTGGACCGGCGCATCGTGGGCGGCGGGGTCTTCGCGCTCAGCCGGCTGGACGTCGGCCACTTCGAGCAGGTGAACGACGGCGCCGGCTCAGCGGCGGGTGTGACGCGTCCGGGCGCGCTTCAGACGGTGACGGTCCGGCGGCGCTGGGCCGCCTGTGCCATGGCGTGCTGGACGACACCGATGAGCACCTCCTTGACCGACTCGCGGTCCCGGGCATCGCCCATCACGAGCGGTACGTGCACGTCGAGGTCGAGGGCCCGGCGGACGTCCTCGACCGGGTGACGCGGGGCTCCCTCGAAGCAGTTGACGCCGACGAGGAACGGTATGGAGCGTCGCTCGAAGTAGTCGACGGCCGCGAAGCAGTCCTCCAGCCGCCGGGTGTCGGCGAGCACCACGGCCCCGAGGGCGCCCTCGGCGAGCTCGTCCCACATGAACCAGAACCGCTCCTGGCCGGGAGTCCCGAAGAGGTACAGCACCAGATCCTCGCGGAGCGTGATGCGGCCGAAGTCCATGGCCACGGTGGTGGTGTTCTTCGCCTCCACGCCGCTGAGGTCGTCGACCGGGCGTCCGGCCTCGGTGAGCAGTTCCTCGGTGCGCAGCGGCCTGATCTCGCTGACCGCTCCGACGAGCGTGGTCTTGCCCACGCCGAAGCCACCGGCCACCAGGATCTTGAGCGTGACGGGCTCGACCGGGGGCTTGCCGCGCTCAGAACGCCCGAAGATCATCGTTCTTCTCTCCTGCTCGGTGGGGATCGGGCGGTGGACCGTATCCTCCACCGCCGGGGGTTTCGATGACGAGTACGTCGCCGGCGCGGACGTCCGCCGAGTCGCTTCCGCCGAGTTCGGTGACGCTGCCGTCCGCATGGTCGACCCGGTTGGCACCGGGTGCGCCGGGCGCGCCGCCCGCCATGCCGTACGGGGGGACCCTGCGGTGCTGGGAGAGTGTGGAGACGGTCATGGGTTCCAGGAACCGGATGCGGCGGACCGCTCCGTCCCCGCCGCGCCACCGTCCCGCGCCGCCGCTGCCTGCGCGCACGGCGAACTCCTCGAGGCGGACGGGCAGCCGCCACTCCAGGACCTCGGGGTCGGTGAGCCGCGAGTTGGTCATGTGGGTCTGCACGACGGGCGCTCCGGGGAAGCCCTCTCCCGCACCCGAGCCGGAGGCGACGGTCTCGTAGTACTGGTGGCGGGCGTTGCCGAAGGTGACGTTGTTCATGGTGCCGGAGCCCTCGGCCTGGATGCCGAGCGCCGCGTAGAGGGCGCCGGTGATGCTCTGGGAGGTCTCCACGTTGCCCGCGACGACGGCTGCCGGGTGCCGGGGCGCCAGCATGGAGCCGGGCGGCACGATGATGCGCAGCGGGCGCAGGCAGCCGTCGTTGAGCGGGATGTCGTCGGCGACCAGGGTCCGGAAGACGTACAGGACGGCCGCGTTGACGACGGAGAAGGGGGCGTTGAAGTTGGTGGGGAGCTGTGCCGTGGTGCCGGTGAAGTCGATGGTCGCGGAGCGGTTCTCGCGGTCGACGCGCACGCGCACGCGGATGGCGGCGCCCGAGTCGGTTTCGTAGGTGTACTCGCCGTCGTCGAGGGCGTCGATGACGCGCCGTACCGCGTCCTCGGCGTTGTCCTGGACGTGCCGCATGTACGCCTGGACCACGTCGAGGCCGAAGTTCTCGATCATGCGGCCGACCTCGTCGACGCCCTTCTGGTTGGCGGCGATCTGCGCGCGCAGGTCGGCGAGGTTGGTCTGCGGGTTGCGGGAGGGGTACCGCGCTTCGGTCAGGAGGCCGAGTGTCTCCTGCTCGCGGAACCGGCCGTTCTGGGCGAGGAGCCAGTTGTCGAAGAGGACGCCCTCCTCGTCGATGGTGCGGCTGTCGGCGGGCATGGAGCCCGGGGCGATGCCACCGATCTCGGCGTGATGGCCGCGTGAGGCGACGTAGAAGAGGACCCTCCGGTCACCCTCCGTGGTGTCACCGTCCACGGTTCCGGGGGACGCGGTGCCGGAGGACGCGGTGCCGAAGACCGGGGTGATCACGGTGACGTCGGGGAGATGGGTGCCGCCGTGGTACGGGTCGTTCACGGCGTAGGTGTCGCCCGGGCGCATGGTGGCACCGCGCCGCCGGATGACCTCCTTGACGCCGGTGCCCATGGAGCCCAGGTGGACGGGGATGTGGGGGGCGTTGGCCACCAGGTTTCCGTCCGGGTCGAAGAGGGCGCAGGAGAAGTCCAGGCGCTCCTTGATGTTGACGGACTGGGCGGTGGACTCGAGGCGGGCGCCCATCTGTTCGGCGATGGACATGAAGAGGTTGTTGAAGACCTCGAGCAGAACCGGGTCGGCTTCCGTGTCGAGGTCGGAACTCTGCGTAACCGCGACGCGTTCCATGACCAGATGCCCCTCGTCGGTCGGCGAGGCCCGCCAGCCTTCGTCGACGACGGTCGTGGAGCCGGCCTCGGTGACGATCGCCGGGCCGGAGACGGTCTCGCCGGGGGGAAGGTCCTCCCGGTGGTGGAGGGGGACGTCGCGCCAGGTGCCGCCGGTGTGGAGGCGGACGGGTCGCGCAGCGGCGGGGCGGCCCCGGTAGGGGGCGAGGGTGGAGAGATCGGGTGGGTCGGTGATGCCGATGGCTTCGACGGAGAGGGATTCGACGACGATCGGGCGGTCGAGCGTGAAGGAGTACGTGGCGCGATGACGTTCTTCGAAGGCACGGCGCATGGTGTCGGCCTCGGTCAGTTCGACGGTGAGGACGGTGTCGGTGCCGTCGTAGCGGAGTTGGGCGCGACGGGTGACCTCGATCCGGTCCTCGGGGACGTCCTCGGCGAGGAGTTCGGCACGGGCCGCCGCTTCGAGGTCGTCCGCGGACCGGTGGACGCCGGGCATCGCAGCGGGCTCCAGGGGTGCTTCGGTGGAGCGCTCGCGCATGGCCGTGGTGTCGGCGAGGCCGATGCCGAGTGCGGAGAGGACCCCGGCCGCGGGTGGCACGAGGACGGTGCGGATACCGAGGGAGTCGGCGACCATGCACGCGTGCTGCCCGCCCGCACCGCCGAAGGTGGTGAGGGCGTAGCGGGTGATGTCGTGGCCCTTCTGGACGGAGATCCGCTTCACCGCGGCGGCGATGTTGGCGACGGCGATCCGCAGATAGCCCTCGGCGACCTGTTCCGGGGTGCGGTCGTCGCCGGTCCGTTCGCGGATCTCGCGCGCGAGGGCGGTGAAGCGGTCGCGGACGAGCCCGGTGTCGAGGGGCTGGTCGCCGTTCGGGCCGAAGACCGCCGGGAAGTGGTCGGGCTGGATGCGGCCGAGCATGACGTTGGCGTCGGTGACGGCGAGCGGGCCGCCGGCCCGGTAGCAGGCGGGGCCGGGGTCGGCGCCCGCCGAGTCGGGCCCCACGCGGTAGCGGGAGCCGTCGAAGTGGAGGACCGAGCCGCCGCCGGCGGCGACCGTGTGGATGTCCAGCATGGGCGCGCGCAGCCGTACGCCGGAGATCCGGGTGGTGAAGACGCGTTCGTACTCCCCCGCGAAGTGCGAGACGTCGGTGGAGGTGCCGCCCATGTCGAAGCCGATGACCCGCTCGTGGCCGGCGAGCTGCGACATGCGGGCCATCCCGACGATGCCGCCGGCCGGACCGGACAGGATGGCGTCCTTGCCGCGGAACTGCGCCGCTTCGGCGAGGCCGCCGTTGGACTGCATGAACATCAGCCGTACCCCGTCGAGCTCGTCGGCCACGTGTTGCACGTAGCGGTGCAGCACGGGCGAGAGGTAGGCGTCGACGACGGCCGTGTCCCCGCGCGGGACGAGTCTCATCAGAGGGCTGACCTCACTGGACAGCGAGATCTGCGGGAAGCCGATGCGGGCGGCGAGTTCACCGACCGCCTGCTCGTGAGCGGGGTGGCGGTGGCTGTGCATGCAGACCACGGCGACGGCCCGGATGCCGTCGGCGTGGGCCTGGCGCAGCGGCCCGCTCAGGGAGTCCAGGTCCGGGGCCCGCAGGACGGTGCCGTCGGCGGCGATGCGTTCGTCCACCTCGACGACCCGTTCGTACAGCAGCTCGGGCAGTTCGATGCGGCGGGCGAAGATGGCGGGGCGGTTCTGGTAGGCGATGCGCAGGGCGTCCCGGAAGCCGCGGGTGATGACCAGGAGGGTTCGTTCGCCCGTGCGCTCGAGGAGGGCGTTGGTGGCGACCGTGGTGCCCATGCGTACGGATTCGACGGGTTCACCGGAGCCGGCCAGCAGTTCGCGGATGCCCGCGACCGCCGCGTCGGCGGCGGTCGTCGCCCCTGCGGGGCGACGCCGGGAGGGCGCGAGGGCCGGGTTGTCCGAGAGGAGTTTACGGGTGAGCAGTCGCCCGTCCGGGCGGCGCGCGACGATGTCGGTGAAGGTACCGCCCCGGTCCACCCAGAACTGCCAGCCTGCCATGTCAGTACCCCGCTTCCGCGCCGCTCACAGCGCTCGGAGGCCGTTGATCACGTCGCGCAGGATACTCTCGTCCGGCAGTTCGGCGGGGGGAACCGGCCGGTTCACATGGACCGATTCGAGGTCGACTAGATCTCCGACGAGGACTCGTACCACTCCGGTCGGCAGGTCGAGTTCCGCGGCGAGTTCGGCGACGGTCTGCGGCGTGTCACGGCACAGCTCGACGATGTCCACGTGTTCCGGGGAGAGGGTGGGGTCCGCCTCCGGATCGCCCGCGTCGGGTTCGGTGACGACCACCGCGATCAGGTCGAGGCGGTGCTGGGCCGCACTGGAGGTGCGGCCCCGCGTCATGGCGTACGGACGGACGACCGGTCCGGCCTCGTCGTCGAACCAGTGGCTTCTTCCCTCGCCGTCAGCACTCATGTCATCCCACTACCCGCCCGGGGGCAGATCGGTGCGTGGTTCGGCGTCCAGATGCGGACCGACCCGCTTCACGAGAAGGGTCATCTCGTAGGCGACCTGCCCGACGTCCGAGTCGGCGTCGGCGAGGACGGCGAGGCAACTGCCGTCTCCGGCGGCCGTGACGAACAGGAAGGCCTCGTCGAGTTCGACGATGGTCTGGCGGACACCGCCTGCCTCGAAGTGGCGGCCCACCCCCTTGGCGAGGCTGTGGAACCCGGAAGCGACGGCGGCGAGGTGCTCGCTGTCCTCGCGGGTCAGTTCCCCCGACGCCCCCGTGGCGAGTCCGTCGCCGGAGAGCACGACGGCCTTCCGTATGCTCGCGACGCGGTCCACCAGGTCGTCGAGGAGCCAGTTCAGCTCCCCCTTGCCGCCTTCGGCGTGGCCGTTCGTGTTCGGTGCGGTCATCGACCGTCCCCCTCAGTCGTTCTTGTTCGTTCCTCGTGCTGTTGTCCCGCCGGGGCCGTCGCCGGCCTCGGCGTTCTCGTCGCGGCCGCGCTGCCAGCCGCGCTGGAGCGAGGCCATGCGGCTGCGCACTTCCTCCGCGTCCCGTTCGACGGGCTGGGATCTTTCCTCGTTCCGTGGTCGCGTGCTTTGTTTGAGCTGTGGGGCGAGGCTGGCCTGCCGTACACGTCGGGGCAGCGATCCGGGGTCGGGCCGGTCGTCCGCGTGCTGCGGGCCGTCCGCGTGCTGCGGGGTGCTGCCGGGGCGGGACTCCGTGCTCCGCCGACGGGCGGGCAGGGGCGGCGGTGCGGGCTCCTGCCCCGGGCGGGCGGAGGGGGTGCCGGTGTCGTGGTCCGTCCGCTCCCGGCGGACGTGCTCGTCGCCGACCGGGCGGCCGTGGGAACTGACCAGCTTGGGGACTCTCCTGCGGGGCAGCGGGGCGGGGCTGTTCAGCTGCCCGTCCGTGTCCCTGTCCCCGCCTCTGTCTCTGTCTCTGTCCGGTCCGTCGCGGTTCTCAGGAGTCCGCTGATGCGGCTCACGCCGTGGTCCCGGCCGCTCGTCCTTGGTGCGGGCCGGGAAGCGCCGGGGGCGGAACAGGCCGCCGTGTTCGTCGTCCTCGTCCCTCGGGGCCCCCGGACAGTCGTCGAGGACGTCCAGGTCGACGGGGCCCTCGAGTTCGACCGGCCCGTCCAGCAGCGAAGCGGGCAGTCCGGGCAGTCGTACGGGGGCCTGGGACAGCGCGCGACGGCGGTTTCCCTCCGGTTCCTTCTCCTTGGCGCGCCGGGGCCGGTCGAGGCGGAAGCCGACTCCGTTGGTGTCCGGGACGTCGTCCGTCAGGAGTGCGTCCGGGATGAAGACGACCGCGGTGGTGCCGCCGTAGGGGGAGGGTTGCAGGGAGACCCGGACGTTCTGCCGCTGCGCGAGGCGGCTGACCACGAACAGTCCGAGCCGGTCGGTGTCGGAGAGTTCGAACTCCGGGGTCTCGGCGAGTCTCAGGTTGACGTCCAGCAGCGCTTCGGCCGCCATGCCGAGACCGCGGTCGTGGATCTCCAGGGTGAAGCCGTTGGCGACGCGCTCGCCCAGGACCTGGACGGCGGTGTGCGGTGGGGAGAACACCGTGGCGTTCTCCAGGAGTTCGGCCACGAGATGGGTGAGGTCGGCGACAGCGGGGCCGGTGACGGCGACCCGCGGCAGCCTGCGGACCTCGATGCGCTCGTAGTCCTCGACCTCGGCGACGGCGGCGCGCACGACGTCCATGAGCTGGACGGGTTTGCGCCACTGCCGGGAGGGCGCGGCCCCGGAGAGGATGACCAGACCCTCGGCGTGCCGGCGCATGCGGGTGGTCAGGTGGTCCAGACGGAACAGGTCGGCGAGTTCCTCGGTGTCCTCGGTCCGGCGCTCCATGCTGTCCAGCAGGGTGAGCTGCTTGTGCAGCAGGACCTGGCTGCGGCGGGCGAGGTTGACGAACACCTCCGAGACCCCGGAGCGCAGTTCGGCCTGTTTGACGGCCGCCTCCACGGCCGCGCGTTGCAGGGTGTTGAGGGCCTGGCCGACCTCGCCCATCTCGTTCCTGTCGTACTCCAGGCGGGGGACCTCGGTCTCGACGTCGACCTGTTCGCCCGCCGAGAGACGGCGCATCACACTGGGCAGTCGCACGCCGGACGCCTCATGGGCCTCGAGACGCAACTGCCTCAGGTCAAGGATGAGGTCGCGGCCGATGCGCACGGACAGGACGAGGGAGACGAGGAGGGCGACCAGTCCGAGGACGCCGGCGACGACGGCCCGGGTGATGACGCCCATGGCGACCGGGTGGACGCGGTCCTGATAGCGGTCGGTGGCCTGGTCGTTGAGGGCACCGAGTTCTTCGAGCACATGGCCGGCGGCGGTGTCCCAGCTCTTCGCGGTGACTCCGTGGGGCGGTCCGGTGCCGGAGGAGACGGCCGCCTCCTCGGCGACACGCAGCGGAGCGGACGCCGCGTTCTTCCAAAAACTCTCGTAGCGGTCCCGGTCCGCAGCCGACAGCTGCGGCAGAGCGATGTCGTACAGCAGCGTGCGCTGGGCCACGAGGTCGGAGACGTCGCGTACCTCTGCGCGGGACAGCCTGCCGACGACGAGGGCCGAGCCGAGCAGGGCGTCCTCGCGGGCGAGGAGTTCACGGGCGCGGCTGAGGTTGAGCAGGGCGCGGCCCTGCTGGTCCACCTCCACGTTGTCGATGCCGTCGAGGGAGGTCAGGAGGGCGTAGCAGGAGTCCACGAGAAGGTTGTACTGGTCGAGGGCCTCGACGCGGTTCATCGTGCCCTGCTCGACGCTGCCGCGCAGGGAGTCGATGCCGTCGAACGCGTCCAGGACGGCGGTGAGCCGGTCCTCGCCGCCCGTGCTCAGTCTGTCGCGGACGTCGGGGTCGTCCGCGTTCTCGCGGACCTCGGCGATGGCGCCGTCGGTGGCCGTGCGAGTGGTGCGGAGCGCAGAGAGCGTGTCCGAAGCCCGCGGATCGGCGAGATGGACGAGGGTCTGACGGCGTTCCTGCTGGAGGACGCGGACGGTTTCCTCGATCGGGTAGCCGATGTCCTCGACCGCGGCGGAGACCCGGAACAGCTGAGTGACCGACCGTCCCGTGAACACCGTGGCGAAGCCCCAGATCGCCGTCAGGGACACCAGCGGCACGAGAAGCAGCGCCACGATCTTCCGGCGGACGGACTTCCCGCGAAAGCGCATGGCCTCCCCCAGCTCGCCCCCGGGCGGTCGAGGGCACACATGTGCGTCAACAAACGGCGCGAGCCTACTACCGAGCCGCGGCCAACTCGAAGAGTTCTCCGGAATCCGAACTTCCGTACCGACGGCGGGACATGGCGAGTTGTCCGCGCATTACGGGAGATTGCATCCCGGGTCGAGGGAGAGGCCGGGCACCGATCTGCGGATCCCGACGGGTACAGTTGGCCGATTTCTTTCCTTGTCCGGGAATCTTTGCGACGTTCCGTTCGTCCATCTCTGTGGGAGATGGGGGCGGAATCGGCCGCAGGAGCCGTGCCTCACATCTGGGCGGCGTAAACCAGCGCAAGCCGGGCAGTCGTTGGGGAGCCGGGTCTTCGGACGCGAGCGGGCGGACTGCCGGCGGTGGGGAGTGACACGTTGATGGGCACGGCGGAGCGGTACGAGGCGCCTGAAGAGGCCGCGGTGGCGCAGATGACGACGCGGCCGGACACCGAGGTGCCGAACCACGGCGCCCCCGCGGCGGAGCCCGGAACCGCGGCGGTCGGCACCGGCCCGGGGGGACCGGCCCGCGCGCCCGGTGGGGGCGTCCGCTCAGAGACAGACGCGCGCCGGCGGCCGTACTACCGGCCGCTGTGGGTCGAGGAGCCCGCACGGCGGCGCCGCCTGCCGGATCCGGTGCGTACGGCGGCCGTACGGGCCGTGCTCATCGTCGCGATGACACTGATTCAGGCCATGGTGGCCCTTCTGTGCACGCTGGCCGGGTCCTGGCTGGCCTTCCCCATGGTCATCAGCAGCGTCGTCAGCACGATCCTGGCGACCTGGGGAGTCCTCGACGTGTGGGTGACGCTGCAGGTCTGGAACCAGCGCAACGGTGTGGTGTCCTCGCCCAGCAGCACCGCGCGGGCCCTGCGGCGCGAGCGGCGCCGCGCCCGTCGTAAGGAGAGGTCCGCCCAGCGTGCGCAGGCACGAATACGCCGCCGGGGCGGGGCCGGTCAGCTGTCCCACTCCTGACCCGGACGCTTCGCTCAGGCGGCCTGGTCAACCGCTCGCCGGGGCGGGCCGTTTGAACATCCGGGTCGCCGTGATCTCGCTGTGCACGGCTTCCCCGTCCGTGGCCTCCCGGGGCAGGCCCGGCCGCAAGTGCTCCTCGACGCTGATGTACTTCAGGCCCGCCCTCAGGTCGGCGTCGTTGCGCAGGCGGATGACCAGCGGGAACTCCGCGAGCGCCGTGGTGTCGAACAGGCCGGTGGTGTAGAGGAGCTGCACACCGAGCGCGTCGGCGACGGCCCGCTGGAGCTCCAGCAGGTAGGTGGCGTTGGCGCGGCCGATGGGGTTGTCGAGGAACAGGGTGCCGGCGTGCCGGTGCCGCTCCCGGCCCCGGTCGTTGGAGCGCAGCGCGGCCATCGTGCAGTACAGGGCGATGGCCGCGGTGAGCAGCTGCCCTCCGGAGAACACATCGCCCATCTGCCCGACGGGGACCCGCTCGGCGCGCAGTACGGCGTCCGGCTTGAGGATCTCGACGGCGACGCCCTTGGGCCGGAGGGCGGCCGCGACTCCGCGCAGCAGCAGGGACATGCCGTCGCGCCGCAGATCGGAGTTCTTGCGCACGGCCACGCGGGTCGCCTCGTCGATGACCTCACCGAGCCGTTCGGTGAGGGTCGCCTGGTCGGGTTCCTCGAAGCGGACGCGCAGGAATTCCTGCCCGGACCACTCGCCGAGCCCTTCGGGCAGCCGGGACAGCCGCTGTGCGGAGCGCAGGGTGGCGAGGGCCGACTCGACGAGTCCTCTGAGCCGGTCCACGATCGAATCGCGGTTGCGTTCCAGTTGCTCGAGCTCGTCGGTGAGGACCCTGAGCCGGGGCGCGAAGGCGTCCGCCCACTTGTGGGCGTGTTCGGGCAGTGCGGAGGCGGGCAGTTCGCGGATCTGCTGCCGCGCGGGGGTGCGGACCTGCTCGTAGCGGGTGGAGTTGGCGTGCCGGACGAGGATGTCGCTCGCCTCGCGCACCGCGGACTCGGTGGCGGACAGATCGGCGGCGCAGCCCCGCAGTGACCGGCGGGCTTCCGCGGCGGAGCTGCGGGCCTCCGCCAAGCTGCCCGGGTAGGGCTCGGGCCGCTCCGGTTCCTCCTCGGACACGTGATCACGCAGCAGGTCGCGGAGCATGGCGGCGATCTCGTCGAACCCCCCGGCGGCGTCCTCCGCGGCGCGGTGCGCATCGAGGAGTTCTCCGTGGGCCTGCCTGGTCCGGTCCAGTTCCTCCGTCCGGGAGGCCAGTTCGGCCGTGGCGGTCCGTAGCAGCGCCTGTGCGTGTTCGGCGTCGCGGGGCACCAAATCCTCGGGGAGCCCGGTGTGTTCCTCGCCGTCCTCGGGCGCGAGCCGCTCCGCCTCGCCGCGCAGCCGTCCGAGTTGCTCGCTCGCGCTCGACATGCGGGTCTCCAGGAGCTGAACCAGCTCCTCGGCGCGGGCCGCGGCGGCCTGCCGACTGGGACCGTCCGAACCGTCGGGCGACTGGAGCAACTGCTCCGCGCGGGTGCGGACCTTGTTGCTCAGCCGGTCCAGCTCCGCGCGTGCCGCGCTCTCGTCGCTCTCGGCGCGGGCCTGCTCGGCACGCAGGTCGGCGCCGACGCCGACCTTCTCGTAGACCTGGGACGCGGCCCGGTACGCCTCGCGCAGGGCGGGCAGGGAGATCTGCGGCGCCTCGGTGCCGTCCTCCGGTACGTCGTCGGGGGCGCCGGCGATCTCGGAGCGCTCGGCGCGCAGCGCCCGCGTGGTGCGTCGGGCGTCGTCGGCGGCCCGCTGCGCGCCGCGCCGGTCCTCGTCGGCAGCCCGTGCGCGCTCCAGGCAGGCCTGGGCGCCGGCCTCCGCCTCGGCGGCGTCGTCGGCCAACTCCCGCAGTTTGGCCTGCCAGCCACCCCGCTCGCGCAGCCGGGAGGCGAGTCCCGCAAGGGCGTCTGCGGCGCGCCGGGCCTTCTGCGCGGTCTCCTGACGCTCGTCACGCACCCGGGCGGCCTCGGCGGCGGCCTCCTCGGCTTCCGCCCGTGCGGCGCGTGCCTCGGCGAGTTCCGCCTCGCACTCCGCCGCGAAGGCGCGGGCATCGTGCGCCGCACGGGCCAGTTCGGCGAGCCGGCCGGGCGGGCAGCCGGTACGCCAGGAGGTGAGCCGCGCGGTCAGCTCCCGGTCCTTGGCGAGCCGCGCCGCCAGCGCACGGATCTCTTCGTCCCGCGCGGCCGCCCGGACGCGCAGCGCCTGCCGCTCCTCGTCGGCGGCGTGTTCGTCGTGCATGGCCGGGTTCGGCGGTACGAGGAAGACGTCCCCGGTGTCCGCGTCCGGCGCCGGGGCCGGCGCGAGCAGGGCGGCGGCCGTGCCGACGGCGACCGTGGACCGGGGCAGCAGGGCGGCGTCGCTCAGGGCCGCGCGGGCGCGGCTGTGGGAGCCCGGGTCGGTGATGATGACTCCGTCGACCAGCTCGGGGCGGGCGGCCAGCACGCGTGCGTGGTCCGCTGGATCGACGGCCTGGGCGAGATAGCGCCAGCCGGGCAGGGCGGGGATGCCGTGCTCACCGAGGTACTCGACCGTGGCCAGCACGTCCGGGCCGGGCGGCAGCAGTCCGCCGTCTCCGAGGGCGCCGAGGATGCGGGCGTCGTCGGCGGCGGCGGTGCGCAGTTCGAACAACTGGCGTTCGGCGGAGGAGACCGCGTCGTCGAGCAGTTCGCGCAGGTCGTCGGCGAAGCGGTCCAGCTCCGTGGCGGTGAGGGCGCCTTCGGCGGGGCGGTCGTCCGGTTCGGCATCCGTGTCGGGGCGGGGCCACGGGACCGAGGGGCGGGCGTCGGTGGCGGTCAGGCCCAGCAGCTCGGCCGGCCGTTCCTCGGCGGCCAGGGCCTGCGCGGTGCGGAGTTCGCTCTCGTGGGCGCGGTCGGCCGCCGTGGCCGCGTCCGCCGCGCGGGCGGCGGCGACCGCCGCGCGCGCCTGGGTGGCGGCGGCCT
>NZ_JAESIF010000086.1:0-21767 GCF_016757295.1 Streptomyces sp. M2CJ-2
CTTGCCCTGCGGTCCGGTGCCGCCGAGCACGCCGACGACGAGCCCGGAGACGTCGGGCAGGTCCCAGGGGTCCTTCGCGGGGGCGTTCCGGGGCTGCTGAGCGCTGTCGCTGGGGGTACTGGAAGTCATGGCCTGACTCTATGTGCGCGGCGGCGCCGTTTCCGGCGGAGTGAGCCCCGTCACCCCACCGTTCTCCGTGTCCCCCGGGCCGGTGAATCCGCGGCGAACCCCGGGACGCGGCGGCCCGGCCGGGGGCAGGATGCGGTGCCGTGGACGCCGTACGGGTCGCGCTGCTGCGCGAAGTGCTCGCCGGGACCGAGTGGCTGGGCGCCACCCGGCGGTTCGCGGGGACGCTGCGGGCCTCGGTGGTGTCGCACGGGGGCGGGCTGCTGATCGTGGGCACACCGGAGTACGAGCCGTGGCACCTGGCGGCGCATCTGGTGGACGAGGCCGCCTGGTCGGGCACACCGGAGCTGGCGCCGACGCTCGTACGGCACGGCGCGCGCCCCTCGGATCCCGCGCACCTCGCGGTGGGCCTGGGGCGGCTGGAGGCGGCGCGGCGGGGCGAGACGCTGCTGGTGGTGGCGCCCGGGGAGCCCACGGTCCCGCTGCTGGAGCGGGTGTCCGACGCCCGCCGGGCCGGTGCGACGCTGCTGTCCCTCGGCGTCGGCGACGGTGAGCTTCCGGCGCTGGCCCACGAGACGCTGGCCGTCCCCGAGGGCGCCGAGCTGGACCTGGACACCGTGCAGCACCTGGTCAGCGCGGCGGCCGGGGAGAACGCGCTGCCGCCGCGGGGCCGTCGCGGCTTCCGGGACCGGCTGTCCCGACTGGCGGACCTCCTGACGGCCCCTCCCCCGGCCCGCTGGTAGCAGGAGCGGCGGGCCCCGTCCGCGCTCAGTCCGCGCGACCGGCCTCGGGGCCTCCTTCGGGGGCGTCGTGCCACCTGGGGTCGTTCTCCCACTGGAGGTTGCGCTCACGCGCCGTCGCCATGGCGTGCTCGGCCTCGGTACGGCTCGTGTAGGGGCCGAAGCGGTCCTTGGCGGGACACTCCGGGCCCTCCTCGACCTTCTGGTGTTCCAGGCAGTAGAACCACTCGCCCGGCTTCCCGACCGTCCGCTTCTTGAACAAGGGCATGACCGGCTCCTTTCGTCACGGAGGATGGTCCCCCGCGGCCGCTCAATTAGACTCGCCGCCATGTCTGGCCAGTCGCTGCTCATCCCAGGGGAGCTGTCTCCCACCCGTTCCGTACCCGGAAACATCCGTCGCCCCGAGTACGTCGGAAAGCCCGCTCCCGCGCCGTACGCCGGTCCGGAGGTGCAGACCCCCGAGACCGTCGAGGCGATGCGGACCGCCGGGCGGATCGCGGCGCGGGCGATGGCGGAGGCCGCCAAGCACATCGCGCCCGGCGTGACCACCGACGAGCTGGACCGGGTGGCGCACGAGTACATGTGCGACCACGGCGCCTACCCGTCGACGCTCGGTTACCGCGGTTTCCCCAAGTCGCTGTGCTCCTCGGTCAACGAGGTGATCTGCCACGGCATCCCGGACTCGACGGTGCTGCGCGACGGCGACATCGTCAACCTGGACGTGACGGCGTACATCGGCGGGGTGCACGGCGACAACAACGCGACGTACCTGGTCGGCGACGTGGACGAGGAGAGCCGGCTGCTGGTGGAGCGCACCCGTGAGGCGCTGAACCGGGCGATCAAGGCGGTCAAGCCGGGCCGGCAGATCAACATCATCGGCCGGGTCATCGAGTCGTACGCCAAGCGCTTCGGCTACGGCGTGGTGCGGGACTTCACCGGCCACGGCATCAACACCTCGTTCCACTCCGGCCTGATCGTCCCGCACTACGACAGCCCGCACGCGACGACGGTCATCCAGCCCGGGATGACGTTCACGATCGAGCCGATGCTGACCCTGGGGACCCACGAGTACGACATGTGGGACGACGGCTGGACGGTCGTGACGAAGGACCGCAGGCGAACGGCCCAGTTCGAGCACACCCTGGTGGTCACGGACACGGGCGCGGACATCCTGACCCTGCCCTGACCACCGACCAGCCCTTCGCCTTCGAAGCCCGCCCTCCCCAGAGGGCGGGCTTTCTTTGTGGCGCGAGGGGGTAGGGAGGAGGAAGTTACCGACAATCCGTCGGGAAATCATTGACTTAGGTAAGCCTAACCATAGAAGATCTGGACTCATGGACTCCTCCTCGCCCTCTTCGACCTTCTCGACCCTCATCCGCACCGCCTCCCACGAGCAGCACATGGAGGCGGAGACCTCGACCTTCATGAGCGACCTGCTCGGCGGCCGACTGGGCGTGGACGCGTACGCCCGCTACACCGAACAGCTGTGGTTCGTGTACGAGGCGCTGGAGTCGGGCGCGCGGCACCTGGCGTCGGACCCGGTGGCCGGCCCCTTCATCCGCCCGGAACTGCTGCGCCTGCCCTCCCTGGAGCAGGACCTGAGCCACCTGCGCGGCCCGGACTGGCGCTCGACCCTGACCGCCCTGCCCGCCACCCGGGCCTATGCCGACCGGGTCGCCGAGTGTGCCCGGGACTGGCCGGCCGGCTACATCGCCCACCACTACACCCGCTACCTCGGCGACCTCTCCGGCGGCCAGATCATCCGTGACAAGGCGGAGCGCACCTGGGGCTTCCCGAAGAAGGGCGACGGCGTCCGCTTCTACGTCTTCGAGGACATCTCGAACCCCGCCGCCTTCAAGCGCGAGTACCGCGAACTGCTGGACGGAGTCCGGGCCGACGACTTGGAGAAGCAGCGCGTCATCACCGAGTGCAAGCGCGCCTTCGCCCTGAACACGGCCGTCTTCCACGCCCTGGGCGAGGAGTTCCCCCTGTCGGCCTGACAGGGACGTGTCCATGCCCCATGTGCGTACCGGCCCGTGAGGTCAAGGCACTTCCCGACCCGGGCGCCGCGACCCTGCGCCGCGCCCGCGGCTGGGCGGTGCTGCGCGCCCTCGCCGGCGTCCACATCGGGAACGCCGGCGTCCACGGCCGCCCCCGGAGGCAAGCCCGCCTGGGGCCCACCCGCCCACGCCGCACTGCGACGCCTCACCGCAACGGCCCACCAGTGACCAAGCACCTCGGCAGGAGGGCGAAAGGCAGGCTCGGGGATCGAGGATCCGGGGAGTGCGGAGCGGCTCGGCCGGATGCGGCATCGTCCGTGCGCGATGCCGGGGCAGGCGCCTGCGCCCCGGTCGTGACACACCGTCCCGGAAACGTGAGCACTTTGGCTGCCACTGTCCTGATGTCGCTCGTTTGAGCGCTCTGGTGACGCTTGCCCGCCGACTGCTCACGGTTTTCAGCAAGGCACCCGTCCCCGGTCCCGCAGCGTCGGGACCACGGAGATCCCTCACACCCCCCCGCGGGACGCCACCACGGCGCGCCGCAGCGACCATCGCCTCCAGAGAGGTACCGCCTACGACCGGCGGCCCGACGGGGGATGTGAACCGGCGACACCCGGCGAACCCGCGCGGTCAAAGCGCCGGCCGGCGACTGTCCACCAGGCGGTCGCCCGGGCGGCCATCGCTCCGGGCCGCGGACATGGAGGGTCGAGCCCGAAGCGATCCTCCAGTTCACGCCACAGGAACTCACCGATCTCGGGAGGGGCGGCTTCCCGAACTCCCGTGCAGGGATGAGTACTCGTACTCATCCCTGCACCGGCTCCCTGGTCCACCGTGGAGAACACCCGGCTCGGACCGACCTGAAGGAACCCGCGATGCCGAACGACTCCCGTCCGCGCAGCCTCCCGCACCGGCTCCTTGTGCTCGCCACGGGTAACTGGCTCGCCAGGAGCTATCTGGCTGTCTTCACCCTCTCCGTCCTGGTCGTGCTCCTCTTCCCGGAGAGCGGCTTCGCCATGAGCTTTCTGCTGCTCACGGCGCCTCTCTCCTTCCTCTCCATGGTCCTGCCCTTCGGTCCGGGCACCGAGGGCGGCGGGGTGGTCGAGGTACTGGCCATCGGCTTCTGGGCCGTATGGCTCCTCCTGTGCGCCTTCGTGAACGCCGCCGTGCTCGGCGCCCTCCTCCGGAGATCCGCGACCTCCGCATCGACCGGCTTCCGCAAGCCCTCCCCTCCCGTCTCGGGCCTCCCGGAACGGGAGGAAACTGACACGGCGCACCCCGTGCCCCCTCGTCTGCACAGGACGCGGGCCCTGCTGGCTCCCGCGGTGGACAACTGGATCGCGCGGGGCTATCTCGCCGTGGTCGCGGCGTCGCTGGGGTTCTTCCTCGGTGCCGCGTACCTGCTCCAGGACCCGGGGTTCGCCGGGATCTGGCCGATCATGACCACGGCGCCGCTCAGCTTCGTCGCCCTTCTGGTGGCGTCCCCCGTCGAATGGGGCTCCTCCCCCGCCTGGCTGAGCCCGTTGGTCTTCTCCGCCGGTGCGGCCCTGTCCGGACTGTTCAACGCCGTACTGCTCGGCAGGCTCGCGCGCACGCTGCGGGCACGGGAGGGACGCCCGGCCGCCTGATCGAACTCTCGGAGCACGCACCGCAGAGCCCGAAGACGGGCCGTGTGCCGAAAGAGACAGCAGCGGGTTGGTTCACCCCTCCTGGGGCAGTGAGGCGAGCCAGCTGCCGTCCAGGAACTCGGCAGGGACCTCGTCCTCCCAAGGATCGATTCCGCGGCGTTCCAGCTCGTCGAACCACCGGTCCCGCTGCGACTCGGGGAGGCGATGCCCGCACCAGGGGCAGAAGTCGATCCCGACACTCGCTGTGCCGCCGTCATGGAACATCGACATCGACTCTGAGCTGTACTGAGATGTGTGAAGCCCCGGACGCTTAATGGTCAAGACCTGTGGATCGTTGAAGTCATCGTCCGGTGCTCCGGCTCCATCGGATCTCGCCTTCGTGCCGTTCGTCGGTGGCTGTGAGTCCGGCGGCGGTGGCGACGGCGGCGGATGCCCGGTGGTCGGGGTGGATGTGGGCGATGACGGTGCGCACCGGCTGCAGGCTGAGCCAGGCGACGAGTCCTCGGGCCGCTTCGCCGGCGATGCCCCTCCCCTGCCACGGGGTTCCCACCACCCAGGCGATCTCGGCGAGGGGGCCGTGGCCGGAAGGACTGACCGTCGCCTGGACGGTGCCCGTCAGGCAGGACGCGTCACGGAGCCGGATCACCCAGTTCAGCCAGGACACGGCCGGATCGGGAGAGCCTGCGGCCAGGCGCTGGTAGCGCGAGCGCAGGGCTTGCGGGGTGTCCGGGGTACCGCCGATGAAGGTGTGCAGGGCCGGATCGGACAGCACTGCGGCCATCTCCTCCGCGTGCTCGACGTCCAGCGGCAGCAGATCCAGCCGCCTGGTGCTGATGGCCTGGGCCTGGAGGGCGCTCACGTCGCGATCACCTCGGGGCGTTCGACGAGCCGGCCGCGTTCGAAGCGGGCACCTGCCCGGACGAGGGCGACGAGGTGGGGTGCGTTCACGGCCCGCCGCCGCTGCTGGGCGGATTCGACGAGCGTGATGACCACGGCCAGGGCAGCAGTGCGCGAGCCGACCCTGCGGCTGGCCTTGGTCCGCAGGCTGACGGTGGAGAAGGAAGACTCGATGGGGTTCATGGTCCGCGGACACCTCACGTTGCTGACTCGTCAAGTCTTCGGGCAGGAGTCCGGCGTTGACTGCTCGGGTCCAGAGCCTGTGGTGCCACTCGTCGGCGTCGGGGGCGGGTTTGGTGGCCGGCACCGGATTCGGGCCCGTCTCGATGAGGTGCAGTAGCGTCCAGGCGACGCCGTAGCAGTCGTCGGGGCAAAAGCAGGTTGCCAGGGCTTTGGCCTCCTCGGCCGTGACCGGCCTGGAGATCGCGTCGAGTTGTTGGACGCGTCGGTCGATCTCCTCTTCGCTCGCGGCCCAGTCCGGGAGCGGGCCGTGGGCGACGAATGCCTGCACTTCTGGTCTCATGTTCGGATGATCAGCTGCCACGCCTCCTCTGGGCAAGGCATCGTGGCAGGTCACGCAGCCACGGCTTCCGTCGGCTGGAATTCGGGACACAGTCCCCTTCCCTCCGTGCCGTCCCTTGGTGGGGATGAGGCTCCCGACCTTAGGGGCGACCCCGAGAACCGGGCCCGGAAGGTGAGGGGCCGGTCTCCTCTCCGCGCAGGATTCCGGTGATGCACGTGATCACCAGGATGGGGCTCGTCGGAAGCACGCCCCCTGGGAAGCAGGAGCACTGTCATGAATGCTCGTAGCCATGTCCGTATCGCCGTTGCCTCCGTGTTGTTAGCCGGTCTGGCTCTCGGTCCCGCTGCCGGAGCGGCCGCCGCCCAGCCCGTCGGAACGGCTCCCGCGGTGGCGGTGCCGGACTCCGAAGGGCCTGACGTCGCCGCTCTGGAGAAGGCCCTCACCGGACTCCCCGACGGAGACATCTCCGCTGCCCTCGTCCGGGTGGGAGGCAAGGGCAGTTGGAAGGGGACCGCCGGGGTGCGGGACCTGCGGACCGGGGCGCCGGCTCTGGAGAACGCGCGGTTCCGGGCCGGATCGACGACCAAGGTGGTCACCGCGGCGCTGGTGCTCCAACTCGTCGCGGAGGGGCGGGTGGAGCTCGACGCGCCCGTCACCCGGTACCTGCCCGGCCTGCTGCCGGACTCCTTCTCCGAGCCGCCGACCGTACGGCATCTGCTCACGTACACCAGCGGCCTGCGGCCCGGCGCGAACCTCGGGTCGACCACCGAGGAGATGTACCCCCACCGGTTCCGGACCCTCAGCCCCGAGCGGGTGGTGGCCACCGCGGTCGCGAAGGGGCCCGCGTTCGCCCCCGGGGAGCGGCAGGCGTACCAGAACATCGACTACACCGTGCTCGGTCTGCTGATCGAGAAGGTGACGGGCGACCGTTACGAGCACCGGGCCGAGGCCCGGATCTTCCGTCCGCTGGGCATGCGGCACACGAGCTTCCCGATCGGGCCGGACCCGCGTGTCCACGGCCCGCACCACCGGGCCTACACGGACATCGGGGGCCGGACCACCGACGTGACGGAGTGGAACATGTCCGACCGCTGGGCGGTCGGCAACATGATCTCCACCACCGCCGATCTGGAGCGGTTCCTGGTGGCCCTGTTCCGGGGCCGGGTGGTGCCGCAGCCACTTCTGGACCAGATGCTCACCGTCCCCGACGTCGAGGGCGCGACCTACGGCATGGCGTTGGAGCGCTTCGTCCACAACGGGACGGAGATCTGGGGCAAGACGGGGTCCCGGCCCGGCTACCACACGGTGCTGGCCGCGACCCGGAACCTGTCCCGGACGGTGGTGTACTCGGTGAACGCCAAGAGCGCCCGGGAGGACGGCTTCCCGCTCATCGCACGGTTCGCCCTGCCCGCCTTCAACCGCTAGACCTGTCCGTCTCCCCGGGGGGCCGGGGCCGGGGTCGCCCACAGCAGGCGCGGCGAGGTGCCTCTCAGCCTTCCCGGGGTTCGACCGGGCCGGCCCTCCGGGCGACCGAGTCCTTGCGGGCCGAGAGCAGGAACAGGACTACGGCGACGGCCATGAAGCCCGTGCCCACGTACATGCAGACCATGACCGTGTCGATGGAGGCGTCGGCGATCCGGGGGATGCCGTTGGCGAGCATGCAGGCGTAGACACCCAGCATGCCGTAGGCGCGAAGCCGCATCCCGGCCTGTCGCTCCCGCATCCACGGCGGCGTCCACCCTGCCAGTATCGCCACCGACAACGGCAGCGTGAGCACCGTGGCCACTGCCAACGCCGTCCAGTGGTACAGCGGATTGCCGTTCACTTCGCCCCCCTTCGTAGATGATCACCAGCCTATGGGGGGTCAGCGTGACCTGTCCACGCCGAACTCCGCGATCTTCAGGGGGACTTGTCCGGTCGGAGCACCAGTGGCGTCGCGGGTGGGCGCCGGACGCACGGACGCTTCGGGTCAGGTGGACGGTTCCGGGCGGGGGGTGGTGATGATGGCGGTGCGCAGGGCCTCCACGGCTCGGGTGCGGGCGCCGGCGAGTTCGGGTTCGGGGACCCGGGCCACGGCGACCGGGACGCTGCGGGGCAGTCCGGCGAAGTGTTCACGGATCGCCTCGGCGATGTGCGGCTCGGCGCCCCAGGTGCCTCCCAGGACGATCAGTCGGGGGTCGGCCAGGGCGACCGCCGCCGCCAGCACGCCGCCCACCGCGCGGGCCAGCGCGCCGCGGGTCCGCCGCGCCGTCGCGGAGTCGCCGAGGGCTGCGGTGCGCAGGGCGTCGACGTCGATGGCGGTGGACTCGGCGCGGCGCAGGCCGAGTTCGGCGAAGACCTCGATGAGGGGCAGCGCCGTGCCCCGGGGCCCGGCGGTGTAGAGGTGGGCGATCTCGCCGGCCAACCCGTGGTGTCCGCGGCGGACTTCCGCGTCGGTGACCACCGCGCAGCCCAGTCCCTCGCCGAGGTGGACGTAGACGAAGTCGTCGACGCCGAGGGCGCATCCGGTGGCGCGTTCGGCGCGGGCGGCCCAGTTGATGTCGTTGTCGACCAGTACCGTCCCGTCCACCGAGCCGGCCAGCACCGCCGCCGGGTCCAGGTCCCCGACCAGGAACGGGGCGTCCGGCAGATGCACCAGGCGTCCGGTGACGCGGTCGACCGGATCGGCCGCGCTGACCACGGCCGTACGCAGGGGGCCGTGCACCCGGGGCCGGACCAGCGCGACCGCTTCGGTCAGGGCCCGTGCGGTCGCGTGCGGGCCCGGGGCGCGGCCCAGGCCGATCTCGGCGCGGGCGGTGGCGGCGCCGAAGGCGTCGACCGTCTCCGCGACGACGCCTTCGGGGCTGATGCTCGCCACCAGGGCCGCCCCGGTGTCCGCGGCCAGTGAGTAGTAGGTGCCGACCCGGCCGCGGCCGGTGGTGCGCTCGCCCGTGTCGGCGAGCAGGCCGGCCTCGCTCAGCCGCCGCACGCTGTCGGAGACCGTCGGCTTGGAGATCCCGGTCCGGGCGGCGATCTCCGCGCGGGTCAGGCGCCCTTCCTCCATCAGTGCGCGCAGCACGTTCTCGTCGGTCAGCGCGCGCAGCATTTCGAGTGACGGCTTGGCCAGTGACATGCCGAGGATTTTAGTCAGGACTCTTGCCCAAATGTGGGAGCGCGGCTAGGTTGACGACCTAGTAAGGAGTCCTGACCAAAGGAGCCGAGCAATGACGCTGGCAACCGAGACGCCGCGGGCCGGTCTCCCCGCCCTGCCGCACTGGGAGACCACCCCCGACGACCTGGCCGCCGCCATCCGCGAGATCAAGCCCGCGCTGCGCGCCCGCATCGAGGCCTCCGGGCGCACCGTCGAGGAGGTCTTCGCCGTCGTCGAGGAGCGCGTCCGCGCCCGCCTGGCCGAAATCCAGGCGGACAAGGAGCGCGGCGAGACCGTGTGGCCGGTCATCGACTACGCGGACATCGCGAACGGCACCGTCACCCCGGAGCAGCTCGACAAGCTCCGCCGCCGCGGCTGCCTCGTCGTCCGCGGCCACTTCGAGCGCGACCAGGCCCTCGCCTGGGACGCCTCGATCGTGGACTACGTGGAGCGCAACGAGTTCTTCGAGAACTACCGGGGCCCCGGCGACGACTTCTTCGGCAGCGTCGGCTCCAAGCCGGAGATCTACCCCGTCTACTGGTCTCAGGCCCAGATGGAGGCCCGCCAGAGCGACCGGATGGCTGGCGTCCAGTCCTTCCTCAACTCCCTGTGGAAGCACGAGTCCGAGGGCGTGCAGTGGTTCGACCCGAACCGCGACGCGCTGTACCCCGACCGCATCCGCCGCCGTCCCCCGGGCGCCGACTCGGGCGGGCTCGGCACCCACCTCGACCCCGGCACCCTCGACCTGTGGATGACGCAGGCCTACCAGCAGGCGTTCCGCCACCTGTTCGACGGCAGCATCGAGGAGTACGACCCCTGGGACGCCGCCCACCGCACGGCCGGCCCCCAGTACCCCGGCTCCACCATGTGCTCGGCGTTCCGCACCTTCCAGGGCTGGACCGCCCTGTCGGACATGGACCACGACCAGGGCGTCCTGCACACCGTCCCGATCCCCGAGGCCATGGCGTACCTCATGCTGCGGCCGCTGCTCCCGGACGTCCCGGACGACGACATGTGCGGGGTGACCACCAACCAGGTCTTCCCCGCCGACGAGAAGTGGCACCCGCTCCTCATGGAGGCCCTCACCGGCATCCCCGACGTCAAGGCGGGCGACTCCGTCTGGTGGCACTGCGACATGATCCACAGCGTCGCGCCGATCACCGACCAGAAGGGCTGGGGCAACGTCATGTACATCCCCGCCGCCCCCTGGTGCCCCCGCAACGAGGAGTACTCGGCGAAGGTCCGCGAGGCGTTCCTGACCGGATCCAGCCCCAGTGACTTCCCCGAGGAGCACTACGAGCGCGACTGGACCGGCCGCTTCGACGTCGACCGGCTCAACGAGACGGGCCGACGCGGCCTGGGCCTCGACGACTGACGGGCCCGCCCCCGTGCACCGGGTCGGCGCCGACGCCTCTCGGCCGGCACGACCCGGTGTGACTCCACGTGACACGGACCGGGCGGCGCCCGGTCCTCCGCGGACCGGTCCCTACCGGACGGCGGACGGGCCGGGCGCCGCCCGGGCCCGGGCCTGCTCAAGCGCCCCGGGCGTACTCGTGCGCCCCGATCGGCCGATCGATCACCCGCCCCGCTTCCCACGTCCGGAAGCCGGGCCCCACTTCTCTTCCGAACCGAGCGCCGCCTCCGCCGTATGTGCACCTGCCGCGGCGCTCCCTGTCCTTGCTGTCCTTGCTTCTCGATCCTCGCTCCTCACCCGAGGCGGACGGCAACGACACACATCACCACAGGAGTCCGTAGGTGACGAGCACAGCACAACAACCTGCCGCCGGGGGCCTCGCGGCCCGGCCGGACCGGCTGCGTCACGTCGTCTTCGTCGCGGCGTCCGCCGCCATGGGCGGCTTCCTCTTCGGTTACGACAGCGCCGTGATCAACGGTGCCGTCGAGGGCATCAGGGGACGGTTCGACGTCGGTGCCGCCACGCTCGGCGCCGTCATCGCCGTCGCCCTGCTCGGCGCGGCCGCCGGCGCCATGCTCGCGGGACGGCTCGCCGACCGTGTCGGCCGCCTCCGGGTGATGCAGCTGGCCGCCCTGCTCTTCCTGGCCAGCAGCATCGGCTCGATGCTGCCGTTCACGGCGTGGGACCTGTCCTTCTGGCGCATCGTGGGCGGCGTGGCCATCGGCATGGCCTCCGTGATCGGCCCGACGTACATCGCCGAGGTCGCGCCCACCGAGTACCGCGGCCGGCTCGTCTCCTTCCAGCAGGCCGCCGTCGTGCTGGGCATCGCCGTCTCCCAGCTGGTCAACTGGATGGTGCTCTCCCTCGCCGACGGGGACCAGCGCGGCAGCCTGCTGGGTCTGGAGGCGTGGCAGGTCATGCTCGGCATCGCGGCCGTTCCCGCCCTGGTCTACGGTCTGCTGGCGCTGCGCATCCCGGAGTCGCCGCGCTACCTGATCTCGGTCGGCAGGACCGGCGAGGCCAAGGAGGTGCTGCGCACCCTCGAGGGCGCGCAGGTCGATCTCGACGCCCGGGTGGCCGAGATCGAGCAGGCCGCGCGCAGCGACAAGGCACCGCGGTTCAAGGACCTCCGCGGCCGTTTCGGCCTGCTGCCGATCGTCTGGGTCGGTGTCGGCCTGTCGGTCTTCCAGCAGTTCGTCGGCATCAACGTGATCTTCTACTACAGCTCCTCGCTGTGGCAGTCGGTGGGCATCGACCCGTCGAGCTCGTTCTTCTACTCGTTCACCACCTCGGTCATCAACATCGTGGGCACGGTGATCGCGATGGTGCTCATCGACCGGATCGGCCGCAAGCCGCTGGCCGCGATCGGTTCCGCCGGCATGGCGGTCTCCCTCGCGGCCGTCGCCTGGGCCTTCTCCCACAAGACCGGAACGGGCGACGACATCTCGCTGCCCGACACCCAGGCCGCCGTCGCACTGGTCGCCGCCCACGCCTTCGTCCTCTTCTTCGCCATGTCGCTGGGCGTGGCGGCCTGGGTGCTGCTCGGCGAGATGTTCCCCAGCCGCATCCGCGCGGCCGCGCTCGGCGTCGCCGCCTGCGCGCAGTGGGTCGCCAACTGGCTGGTCACCGCGACGTTCCCGAGCATGGCGGAGTGGAACCTGTCCGGTTCGTACGTGATCTACGCGATCTTCGCCACGCTGGCGGTCCCGTTCATCCTCAAGTGGGTGCCGGAGACCAAGGGCAGGACGCTGGAGGAGATGGGCTGAGCTCAGGCTCAGCGCTCCAGGAGCACCCGGCCGCCGATCTCGGTCCAGCCGTACGGCTGCGGTGCGGTCAGGATCTGGGAGCCCGCGCCCTGAGTGATGTTCAGGGCGCGGCCCAGCCGGTCGGTGAGCAGGAGGGCGGCGGCGCCGGTCGCCTCGTCCTCCTCGATGAGGTCGTCCCGGCCGGGGAAGGCGCGGGCGCGGACGCGGCCCGCCGCCTCGTCCTCCCAGGCCCAGGCGTAGACCCACTCCCCCTTCGGGGGTACCGCCAAGTCGTCGACCTCGGCAGCGGTGGCGTACTGGCGCAGGGTGCGCGGCGGCACCCACTCCACGCGCGCCTCGATCCAGCAGAACTCCCCGTCCTGCCGTGCGCCCACCACCCCTGCCGGGGTGACGAGTTCGGGTACGTCGAGCAGCCAGGCCGCGCCGACGCACGGATGGCCGGCGAAGGGCAGGCGCAGGGTCGGGGTGTAGATGTCGATCACCCCGCGCTCGGGATCGTCGACGAACACGGTCTCGCTGAAGCCGAGTTTCGCGGCGAACTCCTGCCGGTCGCTCCGCTCGGGCATCACCGAACCGTCGCGGACGACGCCGAGTTCGTTGCCGTACCCGCCCCGGGGGCCGCAGAAGACGCGCACCACGTCGTATTCAGTCACGGGGGCATTCAAGCATCGCGCGTCCGCGGTACCGGCCCTCCCCACCAGGGACGGCTGACGTCGGCGGGCCCCGGTCCGGCCGCTTCCCGCTCCCGCCCTCGCTCCGGCTCGGTCACGGTGTGGCCGCTGTGTACCGTCCGCGTGTTCGCCCCGTCCCTCGTCCCGGTAGGGTTCGCCTCCGGGAAGGGGAAGGTGAAGGAACCGCATGAGCAGGGATCTCGGCCTTCGAAGGCTCCGCGGGTTCGACCGGGGCGCGCTGCTCGCGGCATCGGTGACCGCTCTGTCGTTGACGGCGAGCGGCTGCGTGGTGGTGCACGGCGAGCGCGAGGTGCTTCCGGCCACCACCCGCGCCGAAGCCGCGCAGGCGCTCCAGGAGTTCACGGCCGCCTACAACAAGGCCGATGAGGCGTACGACAGTTCCCTGGACGCCGAGTACACCACCGGCGCGCTCGGCGACATCGACAAGGCGCGGCTGACGGCCGGGAAGGCCAACAACCCGGACGGCAACCCCGGGCATTCGCCGCTGAAGCTGACGGACGCGAAGTTCACCATCCCCAAGAAGGCCGGCTGGCCCCGCTGGTTCCTCGCGGACGCGGCGGGCAACAAGGGCGGCGACGTGCGCTGGCTGCTGATGTTCACCCGCAGCGGTCTCGAGGAGACCTGGGAGGCGGCGTATCTGACGCTGGTGGCCCCAAAGGACATACCCGAGTTCCCGCTGGACAAGGACGGCTGGGCCGAGGCCGTCCCCGCGAACGCCACCGATCTCGCCGTGCCGCCCGGCGAGTTGAGCGCGGCCTACGCGACGTACCTGAAGGACGGCAAGGGCGCCGTCTTCGCCGGGGGCCCGCACACCAGCACGTGGCGGGCGCTGCGCACGAAGCAGTCGGCGCGGCCGGGGCTGGCCACGCAGTACATCGACGAGCCGCTGACGAACGGTGACCACGCGCCCCTGGCGCTGCGCACCGAGGACGGCGGGGCGCTGGTGTTCTTCACGACGCGCCACTACGAGAAGCAGACCGCCGCAGACGGGGCGACGGTGCCGGCCCCGAACAAGGACGTGCTGGCGCTGACCACGGGGGAGATCCGGCAGACCCTGACGATGGAGTTCGTCTCCAACGAGGTGGCTCTGGCCCCGGGCGACGGCCAGGTGGAGATCCTGGGGCGGATCCAGGGGCTGACGTCGGCGAAGGGCGAGTAGGGCCGGGGCCGCACGGTCCGGACCACCCCGGACACCCCGGACAGCAGGGCCTTATCGGCGCAGGGGCCAGGCCGTGGTCGCCTGGTCGGGGTGCTCGACCGCGTGGCGGGCGCAGGCGTCGGTGAGGTACTCCAGCAGGCTCAGCGGGTCGGGCAGCGGATGCTCCGGACCGCGCACCCAGTGCACCGACCGGTTGTCGTCACCGGGCAGCCGCGCGGGCGGTACCAGGACGTAGGAGCCGCGGCAGTGCCAGCGCAGGCCGGGGTGCTCGTCCATGGTCTCGGGGTGGCAGTCCAGCTCGCACGGCCACCACTCGTCCTCGTCCTCGGGGGTGCCCCGGGTGAGGGTGAAGAACAGCATGCGGCCGTCGTCGCTCTCCGCGACGGGCCCGACCTCGACCCCTGCCGCCAGCAGGCGCTCCAACGCCTCGCGACCGGCGTTCAGGGGCACGTCCAGTACGTCGTGCACCATGCCGGTCGCGGTGATGAAGTTGGCCTGCGGCTGGTGGCGGGCCCAGCGCTCGATCTGGGCGCGGTCGGTGGTGGACTGCGTCTGCCAGGCGAACGACACCGGGTGCCGGGCGGGGGTGGGACAGCCGACGCGGTCGCACGAACATCGGTATCCGGCGGCGGGGTGGGCGGCGGGCGCGAGCGGCAGTCCCGCCTCGGCGGCGGCGAGCAGCAGTTCCTCACGGCCGCCTTCGTCGGCGGCCGGTTCCGGGCGGCGGCCACGCAGCCACCGGGAGAGTTTGCCCTGCCTGCCGGTCCTGCCGCCGAACTCCGCGCTCATCTAACTCCTCGCCTCGCCATCGTGCCCCTCAGCATGCCCTATGGTCCCACTCTCGCGCGCATCGGGGGCCGGAGCCCACAATAGGCGCACCTGGGACAAGCGGTGCACGGACCGGACGAGGGGTGCCCCGGGGGGCGAAAGGTACACCCCGGGGGTACGCCGGTGCGAACGGGGAGGCACCGCGGGCGATCCCGGTCAGCGGGGGGCGAGGCCGTTCAGGGCGTAGTCGACGAGGGTGTCGGTGTACTCGTGGGTGATCGGTCCCGTGTACTGCAGCCAGCGCTGGGCGAGCGGGGAGACGAAGAGCTCCAGGGCGATGCGCGGGTCGACGTCGGGGCGGACCTCGCCGGCCTCCTGTGCGGAGCGCAGCCGGTCGACGTACAGCTGGAGCGACGGCTCCAGCAGCGTGGCGACGAACCTCCGGCCGAGTTCCTCGTTGACGACGCCCTCGGCGGCCAGCGCGCGGGACGGCGCCTCGAACGCCGGGTCGCGCAGTTCGTCGACCGTGGCCCGCAGGACGAGCTTGAGGTCGGCGGCGAGGTCCCCGGTGTCCGGGATCCCGTACTTCCCGCCGCTTCCCGGCTCCTGTCCGGCGGTGCGGGCGGCCTGCTCGCTCAGGTCGAGGAACGCCTCCAGCAGGACGTCCGCCTTCGACGGCCACCACCGGTAGATCGTCTGCTTGCCGACGCCGGCGCGGGCGGCGATGCCCTCGATGGTGGTCTTCGGGTAGCCGACCTCCACGACCAGGGCGATGGCCGCGTCGTAGATGGCACGGCGGGAGCGCTCACTGCGGCGGGTGGAGTCGGGGGGTGCGGGGTTGTTCGTGGCCATGGGTCGAATTTATCAGGTTGACAAGACGCCGCGTCTCGCCTGACAGTGAGGGAGATCCGACCGAGACGATACGTCTCGTCACCTGCGTCCGCGGAGGGCGCTCACCGGAAGGAGATCACCATGTCCCGAGGCGGAGCCGGAAACATGCTGGGCGTCGGCGGCACCCGGAAGCACCTCGGCCGCAAGGCCCTGCGCGGCGGGGGACGCGACGGCCGTGTCGGGGGCGGCCTCGACCCCCGGGCCCAGAAACGCGAGCTGCTGCGCAAGCTCCAGGAGCAACGGAAGGAACAGCAGAAGCAGCAGGAACAACAGGAACAGCAGGAGGACCGGGAGGGAGGGGACTCCGGGCAGGAAAGCCGGCCCTGATCCTCCTCGTCAGCTCCTCCTCAGCTCCTCGTCAGTCCCCGCCGCCGTCGGCCGCCGGCGGCCAGGGGTCGCCCCAGGACGTGTCCCTCGCCGCCCGGTACAGGTCGCCGTGGCGCTTGGTCACGGTGGTGCGGCTCAGGGCCGGGTCCCTCTCGCAGAGGTCGAGGAGGACCTGGCCCTTGCGGATCTGCGGCTTGCGGACGACGCGGGCGGCGGCCGGGGCGGCGGGCAGGCGGGTGGCGGCGACGTAGCTGAACTTCTCGTCCTCGTAGGGCAGGGAGCCGCCCTTGACCTGGCGGTGCAGTGAGGAACGGCTGACCCGGGCCGCGAAGTGGCACCAGTCCGTGCCGGGGACGATGGGGCAGGCGAGGCTGTGCGGGCAGGGGGCGGCGACCCGGAAGCCGGCCGACACCAGCCGGTCGCGGGCCTCGATGACGCGGGTGTAGCCGTCGGGGGTGCCGGGTTCGACGATCACGACGGCCTGCGCGGCGCCGGCGGCGGCGTCGACGAGGGCGGCGCGGTCGGCGGCGGTCAGTTCGTTGAGGACGTAGGAGACGGTGACGAGGTCGGTGCGCTCGAGGGTGAGCTCCGTGCCGATCCGGGAGCGGTGCCAGCGGGCGTCCTTGAGCGCGGGGTTCGCGACGGCGAGTTCCCGGCCGAGGGCGAGCGCGGGTTCGGCCCAGTCGAGGACGGTCACCGGCCGCTTTCCGTCCCAGGTGGCGCTCACCGCCCAGGCGGCGGCGCCGGTGCCGCCGCCGATGTCGACGTGGTCGCCGGGCGTCCATCCGGGCACGGCGTCCGCGAACGCCGCCAGCGCCGACCGTACGGCCTCGAAGGTGGCCGGCATGCGGTACGCGGCGTAGGCGGCGACGTCCGCGCGGTCCCGCAGGATGGGCGCCCCGGTCGGGGTGGCGCCCCGGTAGGTGGCGATCAGCCGCTCGACGGCCTGTGCGGCCCGCCGCGGCGGGAGCCCGTCGAGCAGTGCGGCGAGCGCGCCGCGCAGGACGTCGGCGGGAGGATTCGGAGAAGCGGGAGCGGGGTCGTTCACCTGGAAATCCTATGGCGCGGGTCGGCGGCCGGATTCACCTCCCCCGGACCGCGCGGGCCACCCGCGTGGCCGCACGCGCGCGGGGGCCGTTGGCCGGGGCCGCGGGGCGGCGGGGGTGGACCGTGTTGGCGAGCAGGACGAGGTAGGTGCCCGTGGCGCGGTCGAGGACCAGGGACGTGCCCGTGAAGCCGGTGTGGCCGGCCGCTCCGCGGCCCGCGAGCTCCCCCATGAACCACGGCTGGTCCACGGCGAAGCCCAGGCCCGGCGGGGCGAGGAGCAGGTCCACGAAGTCGGGGCCGAGGATGCGGGCGGGGCCGTGGGCGCCGCCCGCCAGCAGGGCACGGCAGAAGACCGCCAGGTCACGGCCGGTGGAGAAGAGGCCGGCGTGGCCCGCGACCCCGCCGAGCGCCCAGGCGTTCTCGTCGTGCACCTCGCCGCGCAGCATCCCCCGGTCCGCCTTGGCCCACGGCCGCCGCTGGTCCTCGGTGGCCGCCGCGCCCGGACACGGGCCGAAGTCCGTGGCGGTCATGCCGAGCGGCCGGGTGATGCCGTCGTGGACGAGCGTGTCGAGCGTACGGCCGGTGAGGCGTTCCAGGACGTGCTGGAGCAGCAGCATGTTCAGGTCGGAGTAGCGGTACGCGCCGGGCGCCGCGACCGGCCGCTCGGCGCGCAGCAGGGCCAGCCGTTCCGCGTCGTCGGCGCAGTCGTACAAGGGGAGTTCGGGGCGCAGCCCGGAGGTGTGGGTGAGCAGGTGCCGGACGGTGATGCCGTGCCGGACGGCCGCGGAGAAGTCCGGCAGGTACGCGCCCACGCGGGCGTCGATGCCCAGGGTGCCCCGCTCGATCTGCTGCACGGCGGCCACCGAGGTGAACAGTTTGGTCAGGGACGCCAGGTCGAAGGGGGTGTCCACGGTCATCGGCACCCGGTCGTCCGGTGGCAGTTCCACCGCGGTGTCCGTGTGTTCGTCGTACGCCGCGTAGCGCACGGCCCAGCCCGCCGCCTCCTGCACGGCGAGCACCGGGCCGCGGCCGACGGCCACGACGGCACCCGCCGCCCAGGGGCGTTCCCCGGTGGTGCCGGCGTGCACCTCGCGGACGAGGGCCCGGAGTTCGCGGGGGTCGAGCCCGGCCCGTTCGGGGGTGCCGTGGCGCAGTCTCGGGGCGCTCAGAAGCCCTCACCCTCCGCACTCGCCCGCCCCTTCCAGGGGCGGCACAGGCCCGTGAAGCAGGCCAGCGCCGCCAGGGCGGCGGTCAGCTGGACGACGGCCATCGGGACGGCGGTGTCCTCCCCGGCGATCCCGACCAGCGGGGAGGCGATCGCGCCGACGAGGAAGGACGCCGTGCCGAGCAGGGCCGAGGCGGCACCGGCGGCCTGCCGGGTGCGCATCAGGGCGAGGGTCTGGGTGTTGGGCATGGTGATGCCCATCGCGGACATCAGCACGAACAGCGCGGCGGCCACGGGCACCAGCCCGACCTCGCCGAACACGCCCAGCGACATCAGCAGCAGCGCGACCGCGGCGACGACCACGACGCAGAGCCCGAAACCGAGCACCCGGTCCAGCCGGACCCGGCCGACCAGCACCTTGCCGTTGATCTGCCCCACGATCATCAGACCGACCGAGTTGAGTCCGAACAGCAGGCTGAACGTCTGCGGGGAGGCCCCGTAGATCTCCTGGACGACGAAGGGGGAGGCCGCGACATAGGCGAAGAGGGAGGCGAAGGCGAATCCTCCGGTGAGCATGTAGCCGGCGAAGACCCGGTCGGCGAGCAGCCGGCGCATCGAGCCGAGGGCCGCGCCGAAGCCGCCGCCGTGGCGGTCGGCGGGGGCCAGCGTCTCCGGCAGCTTCACCCAGACCAGGGCCGCCAGCAGCACCCCGAGGACGGCGAGGACGACGAACACGCCCCGCCAGTCCGTCACCCGCAGGACCTGCCCTCCGATGAGCGGTGCCATGATCGGCGCCAGGCCGGAGATCAGCATGAGGTTCGAGAAGAAGCGGGCCATGGCCACGCCGTCGTACAGGTCGCGGACCACCGCCCGCGCGATGACGATGGCGGCCGCGCCCGCGAGGCCCTGCAACAGCCGGAAGGCGACGAGGAGTCCGACGGTCGGCGCGAACGCGCACAGCACGGTGGCGACGACGTAGACCGTGAGGCCGGCGAGCAGCGGGCGGCGGCGTCCCCACCGGTCGCTCATCGGGCCGACCACCAACTGCCCGAGCGCCATCCCGGCCAGACAGGTGGTGAGCGTGAGCTGGACGGTGGCGGCGGGCGCGTGCAGGGACCGGGTGACCTCCGGAAGGGCGGGGAGGTACATGTCCATCGCCAGCGGGGGTACGGCGGTCAGACCGCCCAGGAGGAAGGTCAGCAGCAGGCCGGCGCGGCCGGCGGTCGCGCGGAGCGGCGGCGCCGCGCTCGCGGTCGGACGCGCCGCCGGGTCCGCTGCCGGGCTCGTCGCCGATTCCTCCGTCGAGTCCGTTTTTGCCGTCGAGTTCGCCGTCGGATTCGATATGGACGCCCCGCCCTCGGGCATGTGACCCCTCCCTTTCCACGTCATCGGCTCCCTATGCTCTCAGCCCGTACGGAGTGCTCGGCGTCGACGACGACGCCATGGGAGCGCTTCCACGGGTTTTCGCGGCCGATGTGCCGACGACACGAGCAGGGGTGGGGCGGATGACAGGGCGGAACGTGCGCTGGGGGATCCTGGCGACCGGCGGGATCGCCGCGAGGTTCGCGGCGGATCTGGCGGAGCTGCCCGACGCCGAGATCGTGGCGGTGGCCTCCCGGTCGGCGGAGTCGGCACGGGCGTTCGCCGACCGGTTCGGGATCGGGCGGGCGTACGGCGACTGGGAGTCGCTCGCACGGGACGAGGAGGTCGACGTCGTCTACGTCGCCACTCCGCACTCGGCGCACCGGGCGGCGGCCGGACTGTGCCTGGAGGCCGGGCGGAACGTGCTGTGCGAGAAGCCGTTCACGCTCAACGCGCGCGAGGCCGGGGAACTGGTCGCCCTGGCGCGCGACGGGGGACGTTTCCTCATGGAGGCCATGTGGATGTACTGCCATCCCATGGTGCGGCGGCTGAAGGCACTGGTCGACGACGGCGCGATCGGCGAAGTCCGCACCGTGCGGGCCGACTTCGGGCTGGCGGGGAACTTCCCGGCCGCGCACCGGCTGCGGGACCCCGCGCTGGGCGGGGGCGCGCTGCTGGACCTCGGCGTGTATCCGGTGTCGTTCGCACAGCTGCTGCTCGGGGAGCCGTCGGACGTCGTGGCGAGGGCGACGCTCTCCGAGGAGGAGGTCGACCTCCAGACGGGCGCGCTGCTCTCCTGGGACGACGGCGCCCTCGCGTCGGTGCACTGCTCCATCGTCGGCGGTACGGAGACCTCGGCGTCGATCACCGGCTCCGAGGGTCGCATCGACATCCCGTACGGCTTCTTCTTCCCGGACGGGTTCGTGCTGCACCGGGAGGGCCGGGAGGCCGAGAAGTTCACGGCCGACCCGGCGGACGGGCGCCGCGACACGCTCGCCCATGAGGCCGCCGAGGTGATGCGCGCCCTGCGGGCCGGTGAGACGGAGTCCCCGCTCGTCCCGCTGGACGGCACGCTCGCCGTGATGCGGACGCTCGACGCGATCCGCGACCGTATCGGCGTCCGCTACCCGGGGGACGCCGCTTAGGCCCCGCCTCGTCGACGGCCCGTCAGACGGAGCCCGACCCTCTCTGATCCACACAAGCGGAATACGAACATCCGCAGCATTGCGGCCCGCAGCGGACATATGCTCAACTCTCCTGCACCAAAGCTTCACACTTGAAGCAGCAGGCTTCCGCAGGCCACTTTCAGGGGGGAGGGCAGCCGTTCCACCGCACCGGCAGGGGGGTGGCCCGCGTGGGACCGCGGGTCACGCGCCGGTGGGTGGAACGGCTGCCGTGATCAGGCCTGGCCGGTCTCGAAGCGGCTGATCCTGCCGTCGTCGTCGACGGTGAAGCTCCAGCGGGTGCGCATCTCGCCCCAGGTGTCGTTGCTGTAGCGGACCAGGAGGCTGCGTCCGCCGTCGGACTCGTTGTCGACGTCCATGTGCCCGTGGGAGGAGAAGATCTCCCGGTCGATCCAGTCGGTGAGATCGCGGTCGCTGCCGTCGTCCGCCATGGTCGCCCCGGGCGCGAGCAGGGCCATGAAGCCCTCCTGGTCATGGTTGTTGACCGTGGTGACGAAGGCGCGGACGGCGGGGTCGCTGAGGCGGGAAGGCTGAATCGTCATGCCTGTCAGCGTCCTACCGGCCGTCGGCCGCCGCCACCCGTCGCCCGTCTCCCTCAGCCCGCCGCCACCCGAACGGCGGGCGGCGGCGGGCCGGGTGGGACGCCGGGATGCGACGGTGGTCACGCGAAGCGACTGCCCCGGGAGACGACGTGACCTGTTACGACCGACGCGATCTGGGCCTGCTGCTGCTCCGGCTGGGGACGGGCGGGGCGCTGGCGGCGCACGGCGCGCAGAAGCTGTTCGGCTGGTTCGGCGGTGGCGGGATCGAGGGCACCGGCCAGTTCATGGAGGCCGTCGGCTATGTGCCCGGCAAGGCCAGCGCGACGGCGGCGGGCCTCGCGGAGGCGGGCGGCGGCGCGCTGCTCGCGCTCGGCCTGGCCACTCCGGCGGCGGGTTCCGGCTGCGGGCC
>NZ_JAESIF010000087.1:0-21520 GCF_016757295.1 Streptomyces sp. M2CJ-2
CTGCTGCGACAGGGCGTTGGTGCAGGTCTTCCACCTCCACTCGAACCGACAGCGCCTCACGGCGCAACCAAGATCAGCGCCAGAGCCCGCAATTCCCCAGGAGCTGGCGAGAGAGCGCGGAGCGTTTGCCCTGCGGCAGCAACAAAATTGTTCGACGGCACGGGCCCGGACGGGCCATGATCCACACTCGTGACGGCGACGAAGCGGTTCCCGGTCGAGGCGGCTGCCCGCAACAACGCAGAGTGGTGTGCGGTGATGAACCGATCGCACGGTGTGGGCAGCGAGTTCGGTCGGCAGGCATGGTCCGCTCCGGTCCGGACGCCGCTGTACTATCCCGACGCGGTGACGCTGGTGCCGGGTGCCGATGCGGCTGCGCTGCTGGCCCGGATCGATACCAGGGTGCCCGGCGCCTGCGTCAAGGACAGCTTCGCCGCCCTCGACCTGGCGCAGACGGGCTTCCAGGTGCTGTTCGACGCGCAGTGGATCCACCGCCCGGCGGACGCTCCGGCCGCCGCTCCAGATCTTGCCTAGGACGCGGCCCGCAGTCCAAAGATGCTGCGGTCCTGATCGCTCGTCTGGGACGGCAGGGCGGGCAACGCGAACCTGTTCCGGCCTGAGTTGCTCGACGATCCGGCCACCTTCGTGCTTGCCGGTCGCTCCGCTGACGGCCACGTGGTCGCCGGGGCGGTGGCGAGCCGCAGCGACCAGGTGGTCGGGATCTCCAACGTCTTCGCGCGGGAGGGTAGCGGTGGCGCGGTCTGGCCGGTGGTGCTGAACGCGGTGCATGGGCTGTTCCCCGGTCTGCGGGGGTGTCTGATGGTGTGTCGGGGTGTGGGTCGGCCTCAGGCGGCGGTCTGGGTCAGGCTGTTGTGGGCAGGGCGGCGCGGCCGGTGCTCTGGTCCCAGATCGTGAATCGGGCGCTCATCTCGGCGCGGTACCCGGTGGCGGAATCGGAAGTGGGGGTGAGATGCGCTGAACGCGGACAGGAATCTCTGTGCCCCACGGACCGAGCGGAGGCCCTTCCGGGCGGAGGCGTCGGCGGCGCAGCGCGTTGGCGTAAACCTGCCCGAACTTCCCGCACCACCGCCGGATGGTCTCGCGGGAGACGACCACGCCGCGCTCCAGCATCAGCTCCTTGACCTCGCGGAAGCCGAGCGGGAAGCGGAAGGACCGCCGCACGCAGTGCGCGAGAGTCTCCACCGGGCACCGGTGCCCCTGATGCGGCGGCTGCAGACTCGCCACAGACGGTCTCCTCGCCTGCCCGGTCAACTCCAAGATCATCCCAGGTCGGTCAGCCGACGTGACAACGCCGGGTGAAGGCGTAGCGGCAGTGGTGCCGGATGGTCCGGGGTGGGGGAATGCCGGGCCGTCAGGAGGGCACTATCTGGTTTCTGCGCTTCCCTTGGGAGCGGGGCGTCTTTTCTCCCACCCGGCGCGGTTCGATGGTCCGGGGGTCGACCGCCTCTCCCGGGGCTCCCTCCTTGTAGAGGCCCTCGGGCTCGTTCGGCCGGTCGTGCGGGAGCAGGAAGAAGGTGCGGCGCTGGAAGAGGCCGCTGTCGGGGTTGGCCTCGGCGTCCTTGTCGAGCTCGGCGTAGCCGACCATGCGTCCGTCGCGGGCGTAGCGGGGCTTCCCGCTGCGGCGGGCGCTTTTGTCGAGGGCCTGGCGGACGTAGTCGAGGTCGTCGAGGTCTTCCAGCCACACCACGTTCGCTTCGTGTGCGAGCTGGCCTTCGTGCAGCAGCGAGCTCATGGACGCAGCTCCTTGTCGGTGATGTGGCGGTGCGGGTAGGAGGTGTAGCCGCCCGAGGCAGGCAGCGGGGCGCGGAGGTCTGGGACGCTTCCATAGTAGGACGGCGTCCAGGTCCCGGGCAGGAGGCCTTCGGTCATGGCCGTCCGCCTGACGGGCCGTCGGGGCGGGCGATGTCGTCAGGGAGCAGAGCGAGGTTCGGGTAGTACTTCTTGCCGCTGGACTTCAGCATCTCCGCGGGGGACGCGAGGCCGACCTCCTGACGGATGCGGCCAGCGAAGGCGCGGGCGGTGTCGGCCCGGATGCCCTCCGAGCTGCACCAGCCGGTGTAGGTGGCGTAGAGCAGGCCCTGTTCGACACGCAGGTCACCGGTGCCCGGGCCCTGGCGCATGCAGCACTCGCCGAGGAAGCGGCCGATGTGGTCCTCGGTGGTCTCGTACGCGGCAGTGGCCAGTCGGACGGATGACGGCCCGGTGAGGGGGTCCCGGCTGGTGAGGTAGCGGATGGCGCCCTGGATGAGCCAGTGCAGGATGCCGGGACCCTCTTCCCGGACCAGTTCGCCGGCCAGGTTGTCGATCTTCCGCTCGGCGGGGACGACGCGTTCGAAGGGGATGAGGCGGATACGGCGCCAGAAGGCGTGGCCGCCGGTGCCGACTTCGGGCTGGTGGTTCCCGAGCAGCCAGAGCTTGTGGGTGGGGGCGAAGCTGAAGTAGTCCTGCCGCATGCGGCGGGCTTTGATCTTGTCGCCGCCGGTCAGGAGCTTGACCCGCGCTTCGTCGAACTTGTCATTGGGCTTGAGCTCGCTGCAGACGAAGATGCGGCGGCCGTGGAGCTCGGTCAGTTCCGTCGAATGCTCGGCGAAGTTGCCCTTGTCCATCAGGAAGCCAGGCGGGGCCGCGTCGGCGTAGTCGCCCATCACCTGGATCATGACGTCCAGGAGAACCGACTTGCCGTTGGCTCCCTTGCCCCACAGGAAGGGCAACACCTGTGCGCCGACATCCCCGGTGATGGAATACCCGAGCAGCAGGTGCAGGAAGTCGATCATCTCCTGGCCCTTGGCGTCGTCGCCGAAGGTGTCGTCCAGGAAGGCATGCCACCGCGGGGTGGGCATCGCCTGGGGAGCCACGTTGGTGGCCCGGGAGTGAAGGTCGCGCAGCGGATCGGGCTTGCGCAGATGACCGTTGCGCAGGTCGACGACGCCGGCGGGCGTGCACAGCGCGTACGCGTCGCCGTCGAGGACGTCGGGGTCAAGGCTCAGGGCAGGCGCGGCCTTGGCCTGGTGGAGCAGCGCCTTCATGCCGCTCGTGGACATGGTGCGCCGGCGGTGCTGGGCGAGCTCGCGGTCGCTGAAGATGCCGCGGGGGTCGGTGGCGGCCATCTGCTCGGCCATGTCGCCCGCGGCCCACAGCGCGGCCTTCTCGCCCCCCACCCGCTTCCACCGGAACTGGTCCCAGCAGTACCAGCCGAGGCCTTCGACGTGACGGAATTGGTCGCTGTAGAGCTGGGCGAACAGCTTGGCGTTGCCCCGGTCGGTGAGCATGGGCGGCAGCAGAACGAGCGGGTCGGCCGCAGCAGGCGCCTGTGCCTGCTGGGGAGGGACCCGTGCGGGAGCAGCGGCCTCGAGGTCGAGCATCTGCTGAGCGGCGGCAGCCGCATCGAAGCGGCTGCTCTCGGCGCTACTCATGCGAGTCCTTGGGGGTGGAACGGGCGGCTGACGCCTGCGGAAAGGGCTGCGTCGATGATCGTCTCACTGCGGCGGGTCTGGCGGGGACGAGCATAGTAAGCGGCCTCTGCCAGCTCTTGACGGGCTTCGGCCTGATTGAGGTGGCCTGCTCCGACAAGTCCTCCCGCGGTGTAGGCGGCTCGGTTGAGCTTCTCGGTGAAGCCCGTTCCTTCGACGTGGGCGGCACATCCACGCACGGTCTCGATGAGCGGCTGCAAAAGCGCCTGCGCCGCGTTGGTCCGGGGTCGCCGCTTGGTGCTGCGCGGGGACGGGCCGGGAACCGGGGACGTCGGTATGACATGCCCGGTGCGCGTCAGCTCGGCGGCCAGCCAGGCGGGCAGGGGAGCCGGCTCTCGCACGGACCCGAGAGGCGTGTAGACGCCGGCGGACGTACGGGTGGCGGGAGCGACGATGTACCCGCCATGAGCCCGTACATCGACCTGCCAGGCCAAGGCGGTTTTGGGGCTGGACCCGGTGGACGAGCGGTAGCGGACCCGGGGTTCGGGGTTCAGGTACCAGATGTGCAGCCCGCCGGAAGGTGTGCGTACGCGCAGAGTCGTGTCGTCCTGTGCCGGGTCCTGCTGCTGCCGGTAGGCAGCGAGGAGGGCCAGTGTGTCGAAGCCCGAGGCAAGTCCGTCGAGATTCACCTGGTCCGGGATCGGGATGCCGGGCAGCAGGCGGTCGCGGTGGGGAATCTGTGCCGCGTGGGCGTCGACGTCCAGGACGACGAGATGCGCCGGCCCGCAGGACACCCCGACTCCTGCACGGGGCTCCCTGCTCCACCAGGCATCGATACGGGCCAGGTTCGTGGTCGCACTGTGGAAACCGTGGCACCACAGTCCTCGGGCATGGCAGGGACACCCCGAGGGGGCGTGGGAACGGATGCGGCACTGCTCGCAGTTGGCGGCCGGAGTCTTGCGTCCCGGTGCCAGCGGATGGACCGGCCACTGACGGCCTGCCAGCCAACGGGCGACATCCGCGGGTCGCGGCGGCTGCGCGACTTGGGATGAAGCCGTATCGGCGTGGCGCTGCACTGTCGTCGGTCCGTTCCTTTTGCGTGGCCAGACTTGGGTCCCTCAGTTCGGTCCCGGGCGTTTTGCCTGCTCAGGAGGAGTACAGCACGGGCTGAGGGACTGAAGGGACTGACTTTCCCTTATAGGCGGCAGAGCCTAGCGCACCGCTTCCCACCGTCAGGGGAGGCATGAGCACTTATTCCAGAATCAGTCCCTTCAGTCCCTCGTGCGGCCCGTGAGCGGAAGCAGGAGAGAACCCGCCTGCTGGGGCGGGCCGCTGAGGGACCGAAAGGCTGACAGCGGCCGAGGGACTCTTCGGCACCTTTCGGTCCCTGTCACGTTTCAGCAGGTCAGAGCATCTGCATGACCGAGGAGAGGGACTGAAGGGACTCAACTTCCCAGTTATCAGCGCACCAGGATATGTGCAGGTCAGTCCGTGTGCGCGTGCATAGGCGCGCGCACACGCAGCTGGAACAGGAACCTTCGGTCCCTCCGGTCCCTTCAGCTCCGAATCGATCGCTCTGACCTGCACTTTTTCTAAGGGACTGAAACGTGGAGGGACCGAAGGAGTCCAGTCCCTCCGCCTCCCCCAGGCCCCAGCCGGGAAAGAGGCGAGAGGGAAGAGGACCGATCACCGAAGCACGAAGGCCCTCGCATGGCTGAACCGTTCCCGCTGCATCTCTCCACGGAGCGACTGGAGCAGCTCACCGACGCGGTCCGGCTGCGAGTGGTGCTGTCCCCCTCGCCGGGGTCCCTGACGCTCCGACGCTGCTCGCGGCAGCCCCCGGCGGCTGGCCGAACCCGTAGCGGTCTGCGAGCCTGTGGATAGAGTCCGCGTACCGACGGTGAGCAGGTGTCTTCTGGCCGCCGTGCCATGGTGTACTCCGGCCGGAATGACAAGCCCCTGACGTGGAACCCGTACCGGCGCGGACGTCCGCGACATAGGGCGTCATATGCCCGCAGCATATGACGACAGGGAGGAAGGGGCCGGCGCATGGAACGGGCTTCCCTGTTCGACGTCGACGGAACCCTCGTCGACACCAACCACCTCCACGTGACCACCTGGTGGGAGGCGTTCCGGCAGGCAGGCCACCAGGTGCCGATGCACGCGATCCACCGGGCCGTCGGGCTCGGCTCCGGCGACCTCGTCGCCCATCTGCTCGGCGACGACCGGGACAAGGACCTGGACGAGGAGCTGAGCGCCGCCCACAAGGCCCTCTACGGCCAGTACTTCGGCCGGCTGCCCGCGCTGCGGGACGCCGGCCGACTGCTGCGCCGCCTCGACCAGGACGGCTGGACGGTGGTACTCGCCACCTCCGCCGGGGGCGCGGAGCTGTCTGCGTTGCGCCGGGCGATCGACGCGGACGACGCGATCAAGGCCACGGCCAGCGCCGACGACGTGGAGCAAGGCAAACCGGCCGCCGAACCCGTCGAACACGCCTTGGAGCTGGCGGGGGTGCCCGCCGAGCGCGCGGTGTTCGTCGGTGACACAGTGTGGGACATGAAGGCGGGCAGCAGGGCCGGGGTGTACTGCGTCGGCGTGCTGTGCGGCGGGATCCCGCGCGCCGACCTGGAGGAGGCGGGCGCGCGGGCGGTCTACGACGACCCTGCCCAGTTGCTCGCGTCCCTGGCCGACAGCCCGCTGGCGTGAGGAACGATCGCCGCGGGATACCCACAGGCGCACGACTGGTGTGACGGATGGGCGTTGTCACGTTGGTGGGGGTGTGACCGGCTGACGGCGCGTTGGGGCATGGTGGGCTTGCGGTTCGGGTCTGTGGTCAGGCCGTGGTGGGCCGGCCGGCAGCGCCGGTGATCTGGTCCCAGATCGCGAAGCGGACGGTCATCTCGGCGCGGTGGTCGGAGGCGGTCATCAGGTGGCGGCGGGGCCGGAAGTGGGGGGAGATGCCGCTGAACGCGGCCAGGAACCGCTGCGCGGCACCCACCGAGCGGAAGCCTTTCCTGGCGCGCTCGCGCTGCCGGGTGGGCTGATGGCTGTTCTCGGCCCGGTGGTTCAGCCCCTGGTGGGAGCGGTGCCCGGCCGAGGGCATCACCTCGCGGTGGGCCGCGCCGCAGGAGCGCAGCGTGTCGGTGACCACCACCCGCGGCACCGACCGGGTCTTCTTCATCAGCTTCCGGAAGAAGCGCCTGGCCGCGGCCGTGTCCCGCTTGCTCTGGACGAGGAGGCCGGGCACGGTGCCGTCGGCGTCGACCGCGCGCCACAGGTACCGCTGCCGGCCCTGGATCTTGACGAAGACCTCGTCGAGATGCCATGTGTCGCCCGGCTTCGGGCGGCGCCGGCGCAGCGCGTTGGCGTAGGCGGGGCCGAACCGGCGCGTCCACTGGTGGATCGTCTCGTAGGAGACCTCGATGCCGCGCTCCAGCATCAGCTCCTCGACGTCGCGCAGGCTCAGGGCGAAGCGGTGGTACAGCCACACGCAGTGCGCGATGATCTCCGGCGGGAAGCGGAAACCCCGGTACGACGGCGCGTCCACGAGCAGCCCCTCCAGCGCCCCCAACCAGACAGATGATCATGCCACCGGAGAAGGGCTCCGCTCAACCTGACAACACCCCTGCCGGCCACCGTGCACGCCGACTGGGTGTGCCCACCGTCGGGTCACCGGATCGGCTGGTCGGACTGCTACGACAGCGCGGACATCCTGCCGTTCACCCGCAAGGCCGGCCTGCTGCTGGAACCGAACGGCAAGCCGAAGTCCGTCCCGGACCACCTGAGGGGCGAGGCACGAGAGCGGGCGGAGCGCGCCGTCCGGCATGCGGCGTGGATCCGCCGCGAGGCGCACCGCCGCGGGCTCCACTGAGGTGGTGGGTCTGCCAGAACCACAGGACCGGCGGAACACCCCGCGTCCGCGGGGGGTGCTTCGGCCGTCCGCGACTTCACCGACAACCTCGTCATGTCCTCCCCGCCGCCGCGGGGGTGTTCCGTCGTCGACGACCGTGTCCAGGCCCGTACCCGTGGGTCATGGTGACCGACGCACCGGTGCAGGGAATGACCCTGGAGGGTTCACGGCATGATGCCGGCGGTGCGGGCGGCGGCCAGCCAGTCGGGGAATTCCTGCAGGAGCTGGTCGAAGAGTTGGTGGTCCGGGATGGCTTTTGGGGTGCGGCCGGCGTGGAAGAAGCCTGCGTTGTCGACGATGCGGCGGGCAGGGACGGCGAGAGTGTCCAGCTTGCGCAGGAACGCGAACTCGTTGTCGTCGGGGTCGCCGAAGCCGATGAACTGCCAGAACAAAGGAAGGCGAGCGGCCTTGCACAGGTAGCGTTCGGCAGCGAACTTGCTGGTGGGGCCGCCGTCGGTCTGGAAGATGACCAGGGCGGGGCACTGGCTGCCGGATTCCATGTAGTGGTCGATGACCTCGTCCATGGCCCAGTGGTAGTTGGTGCGTCCCATGTGGCCGAGGTTCTCGTGCAGTTTGTTGATCCGGCCGCGGTGCCCGCCGAGCGTCAGATCGGTGGATCCGTCGACGTCGGTGGAGAAGAACACCACCGGAACGGTGCCGTCGTCATCGAGGTGAGCCGACAGCGACAGCACCTGCTCGGCCAGGTGCTGCATGGTGCCATTCCGGTAATAGGGCCGCATCGACCCGGAGCGGTCCAGCACGAGATACACCGCAGCCCGCACGTCCTCCAGCCCATGCCGGCGCACGCCGGCACCTGCCGCCTTGTACAGACTGACCAGATCGGGCGCCCTTTCCTGCACCTTGGTCAGGCTGACGGCCACGGTGCGCTCACTGCCGTTCACCGAGATCACTCCCCATGGTGGTGCACCGCTTCCGAGCAGGTGCAGCGTTCGCCTACTGGACCGCGAGCAGTGCGGCTTGCTCTGCGCATCGTGCTGCCGGTCTTGGCAGACCTGATCGCCGTCGACACCCTGGCCTACCTCGTCCACCCTCAACTGGCCCAAGGTGCCGGGGCGCGTGAGTGTCCTCTCGCGCAGGTCGAGTGCGGGCCTGGGCAAGAGGACGGCATCACGGCGGGCACAGACGGCGCCGCTGCCGTCTGTGCCCGGGCGTCATCCCGTCGTCGCGCGTTCCCTGGACGGCGCCCGGCGTGTTGCCGGGGCGTCCAGGTGGATGACGACGGTGGTGTAGAAGCGGTGTACGGCGTCGTCGACGCTGCGGATGAAGCCGGACTCGGCGTTGCCGCGGCCGCTTCCCATGCTCTTGAGCAGGGACAGACGGAACCCGGTGATCTTGGTGCCGTTGTCCTTGGGGAGCAGGTCCGCCGGCTCGGGACGGAGCCGCTCCAGCGTCCCGCGTGGGCCTCCGGTCTCGCTGTCGACGAGGGTTTCGACGTGGAGGTCCGCCGGTGCCTCGGCCAGGCGGCGGACGAGTCGCTTGGCCCAGCTCAGGGGATAACCCTGATCGGGCGCCGGGGTTTCGATGGAGGTGCGCAGTCTGCCGGTGCGCAGGTCGGCGCTGACGGCCAGGACGCCGGGGGTGCCCTCGATGCGCAGCTCCGCCTGGAGTCGTCCGTCGAGACAGAGCTGGTCGGCGAGGCGGTTTCGGCGTTCTGTGGGAGCCGCTCCGCGCTTGGCGCGCTGGACGGGCAGTACCTTCTGTCCGAGTTCGCCGCCCAGCCTGAGGCAGACCTGGCGGATGAGCCGTTCCCAGTTCTCGACCACCTCCAGGGCCCGGGCGTCGCCCTGGCAGAGGGTTTCGTCGTCGATCCCGTTGCGCACGGGGACCCAGGCGGGCCCCATGTTCTGGAAGCCGTGGCAGCCGGAGTTCTCGTGCTGCAGGTAGTGCAGCAGTTCCTGCAGCAGCCAGGCGTGCGCCGCGTTGCCCACTCCCTCATGCCTGATCAGCATCTGTGCCTGGTGAACGACTTCCGCCCAGGACAGATGCCACAGGGCCACCTTGTGCTTGCGCCGCCGGTCGATCTTGACATCGACGAGCGGGCTGCCCTCCAGTGCGACGTCGTTCGTCAGCGTGATCACGGCTTCATAACCGCGGCGCGCGGCGATGTCCATATAAGCCTGCACCTGGTCGGCCTTGAGCGCGTTGCCGTTGGTCTTCGTCTCGACCAGCGCGGTCCACAGCTTGCCGGCCCGCTCCACACGGATCACCCCGTCCGGGCGCCGCGGACTGTCACCATGGGGCAGGGAGACCTCCGTGAACGTCTCCATGCGGCCCGCCGGAGCCCCGAACCCGGCGGTGAGTCTCCTGCTGAACTCCGGTACCTGTGCCATCACCGACAGCAGCACCGAGGTGGCGCGCATCTCCCGGTCCCGGTCGTTCTTGAGCGCCGAGACCGGGAAAAGTCTGGCCGGCCTCCAGGAGTCGTTCTCCGCCAGGGTCTTTTTGACCGTCTTGGGGAGGGTGACCTTCTTCTTCGCGGTGCGGGGACGAGCGGCGGGCTTCTTCGGCTCGACGACCTCACCCTCGGGCCGACGAGGGGCAGGGATGTCCTCCCGCGTCACCTGCCGGGCCGGCTCCTCGGTCGGCGCCGGACCCGGCGCATCCGGCTGCTCGTCGCTTTCGGCATCGTTGAGTGCCCCCTCCGCCTCCGCGGCCGCGTCGTCCTCGATGTCGACGCCGAAGTCCGTCGCCAGCCCCGCAAGACCGGTTTCGTAGCCCTGCCCGACGGCACGGAACTTCCACTCCTCTCCGCGCCGGTACAGCTCGCCGAAGATGACCGCCGTCACGGATCCGGCGTCATCGACGGCGAACCGGCAGAGGTTCTCACCGGCTGCGTCGGCCAGCGTGATCCTCACGTCTTCCAGCTCGCCGAAACGGGCTCCCTCGTACCGGCTCGCAGCGACGACGAGCCGGTCGATCTCGGACGGTACCGCGGTGAGGTCGAAGCTGATCCGGTCCTCGCTGCCGTCCGCCGTCGGCGTCTTGCCCAGAAGCTGCACGCTGCCATCGGCGGCCACCGGATGGTTGTAGAAGTAGAAGTCGCTGTCGCTGCGCACCTTGCCGTTCGCGTCCAGCAGCAGGACCGACACGTCCGCGTCGCCCTCGCCGGTGGGGCTGGCCCAGCCCAGACTGACGATCACTGAACCGACGTCGTCACTCAGGTCCGTCAGGGCCACGTTCGAACCCTTGATCATTTCCTGCACAAAGCCCCCCAACGGCGCACCCTGGGCAAGCGGAAGATCCCGCCTCATCTGCCCCCCTTGCGCGACACAAGATGACGAGTCGCACGCGGAAAACTGTAATACGCACAGAGCCCAGTCGTGGAGGTGCCGTGAAGCTGGGGGATGATGCGCATCGGTTTGGCAGTGTGACCTCGGCGTAGTTCTGCCCCGACTGCGGACGAGCCGACCTCTACGCCTCGGACTCTGCAGCCCAGGCCAACGACAGTGAAGCCCCGCCATCTTGAAGTCGCAGGTCATCGGGGTGGCGTGATCGTCTGTGAGCATCCTCGAGCTGGTCGTGGGCAGCAGTCTGTGCTCTTGATCGTCAGGCGGCGGTCAAGGCCGGTCTGTTCGTTTCCAGGTCGCGGGGGCGTACGGGTTCGTAGGCTCGCGGGATGACGGAGATCAACGAGGTCGCCGAACGCGTTGCGGCCCGCCGGGCGGAGCTCGATGAGGAGGAGAAGCTCCTGGCCGAGCGGCTCGATGCGGTCCGTGCCGAGCGTGAGGAACTCGTGGTGGCGATGCGCGTGTGGGAACGGATACACGCCCAGCTGGACGCCGAGAGACCGTCGGCGCAGGCAGCGACGGTGCAGGTGGGCGGGCGCGGTGTGCTGCTGGTCCCGCACCGGGAGGCGGGCGCGGGCGAGGAGGTCCTGCCGCCGGACTACCAGCGGTTCATGAAGATCGTGCGGAACGCCGGTGGCCCCATCCGGGTCAAGGACGTCGGCGTCGAGCTTGGCCTCGAGGTCGAGGCGAAGGGCCGACTGGAGCCGCTGCGCGGCAAGTTGAGCAAGCTCGCCGGGCGGGGCTGGCTGCGCAAACTGCCCGACGGACGCTTCCAGATCGCACCGTAGGGACGAGGGCCGCGCCCGTAACCGGCATGCCCCCGGCAGCCGTTGGCACGACGTGTGCATGAAGAGGATCAACAAGCCCGCCGGGGACACCGGCTTCCCTGTCTACCAGTGCCGCCTGCCGGTCTCCCGAAGGACCAACGAATACTGCACCGATCTGCTGAGCCGCCACCTGAAGAAGATCGGATCCCGCTGGCGAGCCCTGCCGCCCGGACGGATCGTGATCATCGTGCTCGCCGTGCTCCGCCACGACCAGCGCATCGCCGACATGGCCGGCGGCAACGCCGTCGGCGACACCACCGTGCGCCGCTGGCGCGACGAGCTGATATCCCTGCTCGCCGCCCGCGCACCCCGCCTGGACCGCGCATGCAAGAAGATCGCGAAACGGGGTGGCGAGGTCGTCCTCATCGACGAGAACGGCCGCCTGATCTGGATCTCCGCGGCCCGCCCCGGCCGCACCCACGACATTACCGCCGCCCGCCGCGACCACATCCTCACCCATCTGCGCGCGGCCGGCCTCGGCGCCCTGGCCGACCTCGGCTTCCTCGGCCTCACCGACGACAGCGACGACCCGGTGATCGTCACCGGCTACAAGGCCACCCGCGCCCGCAAGCTCACCCCCGGCGAGAAGCAGGCCAACCGGGTCCTGGCCGCCGCACGCGCTACTGTCGAACACGGCTTCGCGCACCTGAAGACCTGGCGCATCCTCACGAAACTCCGCACCGACCCCGCTCGCGCCACCGACCTTCTGCGCGCTCTCCTGGTCCTCTCGAACCTCGAGCTCTCACGCTGACAGATGATCAGTCATATTCGGCGCGGTACGGCTCCGTCCTGCCAGCGGTAGAGGTCGCGCAGCAGGGAAATCTCAGCGCCGTGATGGATCAGCTCCCTGTTGACGTGCAGGACCCTGTTCTCCATGGGAAACCGCTCGGGACCCACCGTGGGCGGATTGTCCAGGTCAGCGTCCGAGAGCTCGCGGACCCCCGCGTTCCATCTCCCATACATCTCATCGAGCTGTTTTAGCGCCTCGTCAGCGGTCCCCGCATAGGCGAATGCCTGGGACTCGAGGTCCTGGCCGCCGAAGTGCCATCCGACCCGATAGCCCAGGCAGGAGACGATGATGTGCGCCAGCCGCCAGGCAATCGTGGTCACCGGCGCAGGCACCGGGGCAGGGGACGCGAAGTCCATCGTCCATTCCCCCGAACCTTCCGACATCGGTGCGGCCGACGTGCCACGTGGGCGGATACTCCAGCAGCCGCGCACCGGCTCCCAAAAGTACTCCTCGTCGGTAAGACCCTCCAGCCGTGGCCGCAAGTTCTTGCTCCAGTACCAGTCCAACTGGTCCGCGAGTCGCTCGCTTCTTGTCATTTCCGCACACTACATACAGCGGAGACCTGGCTGCGCCCCTCGCGGACACCGTCGCCGGCCGTGGGCCGCGAGACGTACCGCACCGGGAGATGACGCTGGGGCCTGATGTGCCCTTCGGGCCGCGCCGCCGCGAGCGGCTCAGCCTCGACCGATGACATGACGGGTGATCAAGACCGCAGACTCCCGCCCGAGATCAGCATGAGTATCCCGAGCGAGCGCCACGCCAGAGCTTCCGACCTGCATGTTCGAAGATGGCGAAGACTCAGTGATAACGGCGGGCGTTGGGTCCGGTCTGTCGGGCCCGGGCGAGGCCGGGGCGGCGGGCTGGAGGCTGTCGTGTGGTCTGTTGGCTGGGTCGGGTTGTCGGCGCGACAGATGGCCGGCGGCCTGCGGTGTGCCCGGCTGACCCCCGCGGCGGGTTCCAGCACGACAGCCGTGACAGCCCCGCTTGCGGACCGGCCAACGCGTGCCGCGCGTGGCGCGGGTCGTGCGTGCCACGCACGCGAGGTGGTGCGGGCTGTCACCGCCCGGAGGGGCCGGAGCCCAGGGCGCGGCGCCCGGTGACCGGGCGCGCGGGCATCGGGTCGCCGGCGGCCGGGACGGTGGCGGGCAGGCGTTCGGCGGCGAGCTGGGCGCGTGGCGCGGGCGGCAGCTCCGCTTCGGTGGCGGTGCGGCTTGCCGTTCACGCCGTGGATCACCACCTATGAAACGTGGGAAAGAAGAGCAACTATGCGCCGCCGTGGCCCCGCGGCGCGGGAGACAACCGCGCCGCGGACCATGCCCGCCCACGCGCTCTATGCAGGAGCCGGTGACCGTGAGGACGACCTGCTGGCGCCACGACCGCGGCGACCCCTCCGGCGTGTACCGGAGGGGCATGGAAGGACGAAGACTTGACGCGGTTCGGCCTCGTCTCGCCGTGCTCAGTGGCGTGGTCGGCTGAACCAAGCGATGCCCTCCTTCTGCACCATGAGGACGATCAACAGCACACCTGCGGCCGGCTCTACGACGGCTGCAATAACGGTGGCGGTGGGGGCGACGTCGGCAGTAAGGGCGAGAGCAAAGGTGCCGATCACACAGAGCCACGCGCCATAGACGATCGTGCCGATGCGGAGGGCATTGCCGCCCTTGCCGAATCGTGCTGCGAGCACGAGCGCGAGGGCAGCGTAGATGACACCCCAGAACATCCCGGTCTGCGCGACCGACGTCTGCACTGCCGCCTTCTGCGCCGCTGCGTGGACAGCAGAGGGCATGAGCCCGGGGAACCCGCTGTAGCGGTCGAGGGCGCTCTGCGCTGCATCGGCTTCCGCAAGAGCAGCCAGGCCCAAAACGATCAGGAAGCCAGCCAGCAGGAACAGGACGATGCGAGCCGCCTTGACCTGCTGCGGCATGTCCAGGGAGGCGCTGGCGTACTCCGGCTGCGACACGTACCCGAAGCCGGGCGACACCTGAGGCTGCGGAGGGTAACTCGGCGGAGGCGGCATGTGTGAGAATCCGAATCCCGGCTGCTGGCCAGGAAAGTTGCTCTGCTCGGACTGCGGACGAGGTGCCTCGTTCATGAGGATCGTTCTCCTTCGGTCCTGAAGTGGCGGGGCCGGATGCCGATCTGATCGGCATGGGTTGGTGGTCGAACCGCTACCGGACTTGGGGCAGGAGGTGGGCTTCCGCCGGGTAAACGGCGGAAGCCCTCGGCTGGGGGCGGCGTCGCCCCAACCGTCACACGCCTGTGACCTGCGAACTACGGGCCTAGTTGAAGGCGATGTCCCAGTGGTTGGACTCCTGGGCGTACCTCACGGGCATGCCCTCGGGGGTGCCCACTTACTCGTGGTCTCCGATTGATCCCCTGGCTACCTGGCGAGGCAATCGGTGGCGGGCGCGCTGATCTGGGCCAGTCGCGCCTTCGATGTCTGAGGTGGTGAGGGCTCGTGCCGCGTGGCAGAAGCCCTCACCGAAGAGCAGGGTCAGGTCACCCTGCGGTGTTCATGCGGTCAGCCGCGGCCGTCGCATGCCTTGCAGTCGCCGCTGCCCCGGCAGCTGTCGCACTTCCACATACCCCGGTAGCCGGAGCCGTCACAGGTGGTGCACTTTCCATTGCCCTTACAGCGCTGGCACTTGTTCCACATGGTGAGTCCTCTTCGATGTCTTGGGCGGCCGGATGTTCTTGCGAGCAGATGGCGGGGTCAGAGGTTGACGGTGCCGTTCCACCCGGCCTTGGGCAGTAGGTTGTTGTAGTAGTGATTGGGGGTCAGGGAGACGCCGTGGGGCTTGGGGTCGGGCAGGCGCCGGCTGTTGTTCAGCCAGGGGCTGTAGGCGTGGAAGATGTCCACGCTCTTGGTCAGGCAGTTGTTGCGGGCCAGGCTGTAGCCGTTGTTCGCGCTCGTACGGGCCGCTCGCTGCGCCTTGGCCACATTGGCGGAGGGCGTGCTGAGGCACCGGTACTTCACATAGCGCTGGTTGCCGGTGTGCCGGGTCTTGAAGTTGTGGAGCATTCGGTTCCAGGAACCGGTCCGGATGAAGGTGGCCTTGGGCTGGCCGGTGTTGCCCTCGGTGGCGCCGTACGTCCAGGTCTTGCTGCTGTTGCGGAAGGCCCAGCCGATGTGCCCGAGGGGCCGGAGCCCCCCGGGGCCGTCGACGTCGACGGAGTTGGGCGCGAGGACGAGGCACACCCGGCCGCCCGAGGCGGCCTCGGCGGGTGCGGACGCTGTGGTGAGGGCTCCGGCGGCGAGCACTGCCGCAGCCGCAGCCGCCGCGAAGGCGTTGTTGATCTTTTTCATCGTGGTGGTTCTCCTGTTCTCGTTGGCCCCGACGAAGGGGGCGACGGCCGGGCGTCCCGTGCCGTTGGAACCGAATGTCCCGCAGCGGAACAGGGAGATCACCAGTGCAAGGAGGGCGAGGATTTGCGGCGCAACTTGCACCTCCGTAGCCTGCTGCTTCTCGGTTGCACCGCAACGAAATGTCCCTCGGAGGGGAGCCGTTGATGGGGGATCAGGGGGAGTCGTTCGCGGACTTGTCGCACCGCCTGGCACAGATCCTTGACGCATGGCAGACGTGCGTGGGAGAGCCGACCGCACAGGGGAAGCCGCCGCGTAAGGTTCTGGTGAAGGCCCTGGAGACAGAGCGGGAGACGCCCCCCTGGCAGTCCCGCAAGAAGATCGACGAGGCACTGCTGTCGTACTGGCTGAAAGGCCGCGACCAACTGCTGCCCGGCATCAAGCACAACCGGCTGCCCAGCGAGGAGGATTGCGCGGCTGTTGCACGGGCGCTGAGGGACCATGCGCCCGAGAACGCTCAGCAGCTGCCCCAGATCGGCTGGGAGATCGCCGATCTGGGGCGCCGCCTTCGAGCCGCAGGTGGACCGGGCTGGAGGAACCGAGTCCTGGCGAGCATCATCGTGCAGCCCGCCGAACCCGTTGAACCGACCGAGGACGTCGAGCCGACCCAAGCTGCACAGGCTGCCGGACCGGCCACGGCCACCGAACCGGCCGAACCTGTCGGAACCGCCGGCGCGGCAGAGCCGACCGCGGCCCTAGCGCAGACGGCTGGGCGACGGCGCTGGAAGAACGGGAGGGTCTGGGCAGCAGCCGCAGCCGTAGGGGCGGCCGGGGCAATCGTGCTGTTCGTGTGGCTGGACGGCGGTGGCGAGTCCTCCTCAGCGGGTGAGAAGCCAAGCGGATCGGCCGGGCCGAGCACGCAGGGCGCGGACGTGGCCAAGCCGGGTCCTACCGCCTCGACCGAGTCCGGCGGCGTTGAGGGCAACCACCGGTGCGGAAAGGTCCGGAGTGCGGGCGCGGTGTCGTGGACGCCGTGCACGATGCTCACCAAGGACGGGACGATGTCCTTCCTGGTGCGGTTCACGAACACCTCGGACAAGCCGGTCACAGTGAAGGCGAAGCTCGCCTACGTCAAGGCCGCAGTGGAGCAGACCTGCCCCGACCCGTGGGGGACGTCGGTGAAGATCACCGTCCCTGCCAAAACAACGAAGACCAACCCGCTAGACGCGTGCACCGCTTCGCTGACGCCAGTTCAAGCATTCCAGGCTAGGGGCTGGGTGGTCCCCGGTGGTGCAGCACAGTGGGGGCATCGCGAGCACTCTCCGACGCTGCACGTGCAGGAGGACGGTACTCCGGTGTGGGCCGACGAAGAGTGACGACTCGGTGCCGGTCAGTCCGCGGCTTGGCCCGGCCGGGTGCGAGCTTGTCTGAAGTGTGAGAGGGCGGTTCGTGATCCTTTGAGTGCTTCCTGCTATTGCCTGTGAGCATGGGTGGAATCCGCCGGTCCGCGAGCGGAGACCGGGTGCGGCGAACCCACACAGGCAAGGAGCAGCGGGAAACCACTGTGGTGCCGGATCGGCATGCCTCTCCCAAACCGGCAGGCGTCTCAGGGGCGGGTCATGAGAAGGTGCGGTTCGGCCCGGCAGAGGGGGAAGAATGGGGCTGACCTACGGCTACGACATCTACCTGCGTCCCCGCAACGTCGCCAGGGTGCTGGCCCATCTGGCCGAGCTGGCGTCACCGGCCCCGCGCGTGCCGCCGCTCGAGCTCACCCTGCCCGGCGGTGACCGGCTCGTCCTCCCGTTCACGTCCCGCTTCAAGAGCGAGCCGGTCGACTGCTCCACGAGCAGCACGCTCGAGCTCGACACGTCCATCATGTTCGACGTCGATGACGCACTGCGCGCGTACGCGGAGACGGGCGGCCCCGAACCGGAGGCGGACGGGCGCATCCAGGTGGGGTACATCTACGCGACGATCCGGTTCGAGTCCTTCCTGCACCCTGGTTACGCGTCGGTGGAGTGCTGGGCGGCGACGTCGGGGATGAGCCGCTTGTTCGCGCGGTCGACCAACGTCAGGAAGGTGTTCACCGACCTCGCCGCCGCCAGCGGCGGAGTGTGCTGCCTGTTCGACACCGGCGACGGCGGCCCCGAGCAAGTGTGCTGGCTCAACGGTGAGACCACCCAGGAGATGGTCCCCGGTCCCCGCTTTCCGGATCGGCGAGCACTTGTGGCGACTTGGCCCGACCCCGAGAGGTGAGCACCGGTACCCCTTGGCCAGCACTACCCCGGGCGGACCATCCGAGTGCGGTCTTCAGGGGGAGCCCGTGAAGCTGCCGGTGTCGGCTTCGGTGAGGATGCCGAGTTTGACCAGGGGTTTCAGCTTGGCTCGGGTGCCCTCGATGTTCTTGGGCAGCAGCGCGTGGCCGAGGGCTTCGCAGACGTCGCGGGCCCGCAGCGGTCGGGTGGCCTGGTGGAAGACGGCGAGGATGCGGGGGTAGCCCGGGTGCTCGGGCAGGTCCGGTGGGCCGGCCGGGAGCCGGTCGGCGAGGCCGGTGACGGTTTTCCGGGTGATCGCGAGGTGCTCGAGGTGGGTCTCGGCCTCCCGCAGGCCGGCCCTGCAGTTCGCCGACCTGCGCACGGAGGTCGGCGGCCAGGGCCCGGGCGGCATCCTCCTGGATGTCGAGCGCGTCGAGCAGGGGCCGGATGTTCACGCGGTCACCGCCTGTGCCTTGCGTCAGGCAGGGGTGTTCGTGCCGGTGAGGCGGCGGGCCATGACGTGGGTCATCGCCCAGTAGACGCGGGAGGCGGAGGAGGCCGGGCGGTGCTCGTAGTCACGGACCGCCCTCTCAGAGATAGGAGGCCGGGGCCTATTGGACCCCATGCCCCGAACCAGGTCCCGCCCGCAGGGACGGGCTGTGACCGGGTCGGGGCCGCGGCTCCGATGACTCGCCCTGTTCCAGCGGGGCGAACGGCTTGTTGTGCTGCGCTGGGTCAGCAGAACATGGGGTTGGTGAACTGCAGGGTCTCGGGTCCCTTGCTGGTGCAGGTGGACTGCCGGCCGCTGGTGAGGTCCCCGATCTCGGTCTGGTCGCGGAAGCCGATGATCCTGGCCTCACCGAGGGGTGCGCCCTGAACGAAGTGGGGATAGCGGACAATCTCCCACGCAGGGAACTTGTCGGCGGTGAGAGACGCGGCGAAGGTGTCCTTGCTCGGCGAAAGGGCCAGCCGCGCGTTGATCCGGCCGAAGCCGGGCCCGACGCACGCTTTGCCCACGCAGGTGCGCTCCCAAGAGTTCATGGCGGAGACGCCCACGAACAGACCACCGGAGTTGGTGCCCGAGACGCTGATCAAATTACGTGCGTCCTTGGATGCGTCGCCCACGGAGGCAGCATCGGAGACGAACGCGAGGGGGAGGGCGTCACGGCACAGGGCTTCCACTGAGCCGCTGGGGAAGGCGGTGCCGACGGCGCAGGATCTGTGGGCGTATGCGGCGACTTCGCCGGTGCCGGTGTTCCAGGCAACGGTGATCTTCGCGGAAGCGGCCGGCTCCGCAGTCCAGCTGCGGTGGTCACCGATGGCGTCGGTGAAGCCGGTCTTGTTCCGGATGTAGGCGCGGGCCAGCACGATCCCGCGGTCCTTGCCGGGGGCGACGCGGGTGCGGGCGACCTGGTCACCAGAGCGGGGAGCGGTGGTGAAGAACTGCTGGGCGGCTGCGGTGTGGTCGCGGTTGGGCATCGAGATCATCACCCGCTTGCCGATCGAGGGCAGGACGCCCTGCCGGCCGTTGCGCACCGCGGCGACCGCATAGTTGACGCAGACCCTCTTGATGTTCTGGTGCGTCCACTGGGTCGTCTTCCCGGGATGGTCCTTGATGAGTTGGTAGCTGCTGGTGCTGATGGGCATGTTGTCGCAGGAGTACTCGGCGTAGATGCGGTAGCCGTCGGCGCCGGCGACCTTCTTCCAGTCCAGCTTCACCGAACGGTCGCCCAGGGTGAACTTCAGCCCCTTCACGGCAGGCAGCTTCCCGGGTTGGGTCGCCGCGGCGTTGGCGACGGTGTCGGTGGTGGTGTCCGGGGAGTTGTCGGCGGTGAGGGCGCCGGCGGTGATGCCGCCGGCGAGCAGGCCCGTGGCGACGGTGGCGATGGCCATCGTGCGGGCCCGGGGTACGCGTGTGCTGCGCATGCTGATGCTCCTTGTGACGGTGACGGTTGGTTCGGTGCCGTGCCGCGGGGCGGGTGACGGCATCGGGGAGAGAGCGCTCCTGCCGCTGGTTCGTGCGAGACGGGTGAGCGTCGGCAGGGCGGGCCCGGCACCCGCCGCGGGAGGCGCCACAGCGAGGCGCCGGCCGGGCGGTGCGGGGCGGTGGAAGAAGCGTTGCCCGCGGTCGAGGGTGGGGCAACAGGGTGCGGCGGCCGGGACAGTCCAGGGTTGTCTGTGCTGGTCACAGCAGGTGTCCGAGGGCGGGACGCCGCTCTTTTGCCGGGGTGTTGCACGGGCTGGACCGGCCGGGACTGTCCCGGACGCCCGGAGATCTAGCGGGACACCGGCACGGCGAATCAGCCTCCTTACCGGGCCACGAAATACGGGGCCGGTGAGGGAGGTTGTGATGGCACAGCAGAGGCTGCTCCGGTCCGCGCGGCAGACCCCCGGGAAGCGGCAGGCAGCGCAGAAGGGGGCCCGGCCGGCGCCGGCCTCGCACCGCAGGCCGCGCACTGTCGGCGCGGGCCAGAGGAAAACCCGCGGCGTCGTGTGGGGCGCGGCGGGGCTGCTCACGGCGTTCGTGCTGTCGCTGCTGGCGGGCGTGCTGCTGGCCGTGCACGACCCGTCGGCACCGTCGCCGCCGGCCGGGGGGCCATCGGTCACGCTCCAGCCGGAGGCGCCCGCTGGCACCGAGCCCGCGCCGGTGACGCCGGTGGAGCCCACGGTGCCGGCCGAGCCCGCCGAGGAGGGCCCGGCGGACGCCAAGCCCAAGCACAAGAAGCTTGTTCTGCGATCCGGTGACACGCTGTGGGAGCTGGCCCGCACGCACGGCACGACGGTGAGGGTGCTGCAGCGGCTCAACGACCTGGGCTCGTCGACGCTGATCTACGCGGGGAAGACGCTGGACGTTCCCGCCGGGCCGGACTCCCCCGCCGCCGCGCAGCAGTCGAAGACGACGCAGCCGTCGGCGACCGCACCCGCGCCGGACGGACCATCCGGCGCGAAGCCCACCGTGAAGCCCGACCCCACCGCCGGCGCGACGCCCACGGACAAGCCCGCCAAGCCGGTCAAGTCGGCGCCGAGCGCCGTCATCGCCTACGCCCGGGCACAGTTGGGCAAGCCTTACGTCTGGGGCGGCGCCGGCCCGCGCGGCTTCGACTGCTCCGGCCTGGTGATGCGGGCCTGGGAGGCGGCCGGGGTGAAGCTGCCGCGCACCACCTACCACCAGATCCACGCCGGCAGGGCCACCACCCGGGAGCGCCTGGTGCCCGGCGACCTCGTCCTGTCCTACGGCGGCGGCCATGTCGCGCTGTACATCGGCGACGGACAGGTCATCCACGCCCCCACGACCGGCAGCACGGTCAGCACCGCCCCCCTGCCCGACCCCGGCAACGTCGTCGCCTACCGCCACATCCGCGCGTGAACAACCCGGAAAGGCGGCACAGATGACGTCTCCTCCGGCGGTTTCCGGCCTTCCGCGCCCGGCCCTGGTCACACGCAACTGGGAAACGGCACCCATGTACAGATCAACAGCCTTTAAGCTCCCCTGGTACTCACGCGACAGGGGAGTGGCAATGGTCTCGTTTCAACCTGAAGTTGCAGGTCGCGGGGCTGGCGTGGGTGGGGGCTGGGGTGCTCGTGCCGGTCGGGGGCATGATCGGCGGCAGGTGATCATTCAATGAGGTCTTCTCGGCAACGTAATGGTTGCGGTGCGTGACGATGCTTGGGCGGCGCGATGGTGACCTGGCGTCAGA
>NZ_JAESIF010000088.1:0-20945 GCF_016757295.1 Streptomyces sp. M2CJ-2
TTCCGAACCGGCGTGCGTCGCCTGGTGGATCCGTTGCTGCAGGTCCGCGAGCTTCCCCGCGGTCGTACGCATGTCGATGTCGTTCACTGGTTGCTCCACTCCGGGGCTCACTGGTCAGAAGGTGTCGTGGGGGACGTGCACGCCCCAGACGTCGCGCAGCGCGTGGGAGACCTCACCGACCGTGGCGTGCCCCCGCAGGGCCTCGCGTATCGCGGGGAGCACGTTCTCGGTGCCCTGGGCGGCGGTGCGCAGGGCGTCGAGGGCGCGTTCGAGGGCGTCGTTGTCGCGGTCCCTGCGCAGGGCGGCGAGGCGTTCTTGCTGGTCGAACTCGATCTGGGGGTCCACGCGCAGCGGCTCGTACGGTTCTTCCTCGTCCAGGACGAACGTGTTGACGCCGACCACGGTGCGTTCCTTGTTGTCGATCTCCTGAGCGATCAGGTAGGCGGAGCGTTCGATCTCGGACTTCTGGAAGCCCTGCTCGATGGCCGCGACGGCACCGCCGCGGTCTTCGACGGCCTGCATCAACTCCAGGACCGCCGCCTCGAGTTCGTCGGTCATCGACTCCATGAAGTAGGAACCGGCGAAGGGGTCGACGGTCTTGGTCACGTCGGTTTCGTAGGCGATGACCTGCTGGGTGCGCAGGGCCAGTCGCGCTGCCTTCTGGGTGGGCAGGGCGATGGCCTCGTCGTAGGAGTTGGTGTGCAGGGACTGAGTCCCGCCCAGGACCGCTCCCAGACCCTGCAGTGCGACCCGGACCAGGTTGACTTCCGGCTGCTGGGCCGTCAGCTGCACACCGGCGGTCTGCGTGTGGAAGCGCAGCATCTGTGACTTCGGATTTTGGGCGCCGAACTCCTCGCGCATGACGCGGGCCCAGATACGGCGGGCGGCGCGGAACTTCGCGATCTCCTCCAGCAGCGTGGTGCGGGCGACGAAGAAGAAGGACAGGCGCGGAGCGAAGTCGTCGACGTCCAGGCCTGCGGCGAGCGCGGCGCGCACGTACTCCTTGGCGTTGGCGAGGGTGAACGCGATCTCCTGCGCGGGCGTGGCCCCGGCCTCGGCCATGTGGTAGCCGGAGATGGAGATCGTGTTCCAGCGCGGCAGCTCTCGGTGGCAGTAGGCGAAGGTGTCGCTGATCAGCCGCAGGGACTGTTTCGGCGGGAAGATGTAGGTGCCGCGGGCGATGTACTCCTTGAGCACGTCGTTCTGGATCGTTCCGGTCAGCAGGTTGCCCGGGACCCCCTGCTCGGCGGCGACCAGCTGGTACAGCAGGAGGAGTGTCGAGGCCGGTGCGTTGATCGTCATCGACGTCGACACCTTGTCGAGCGGCAGACCTCGGAACAGCGTGCGCATGTCCTGGATCGAGTCGATCGCCACACCGACCTTGCCGACCTCGCCCTGGGCGATGGCCTCGTCGGAGTCGTAGCCCATCTGGGTCGGCAGGTCGAAGGCCACGCTCAGGCCCCCGGTGCCGGCGCCGACCAGCTCGTGATAGCGCTCGTTGGACTCCTTCGCGGTGCCGAAGCCGGCGTACTGCCGCATCGTCCACGGCCGACCGGTGTACATCGACGGGTACACGCCCCGGGTGAACGGGAACCGCCCCGGTGCGCCCAGCTTGGTGTCCGCGTCGAAGTCCGCCGGTGTCCCGGCGTCGTAGACCGGCTGGATCGGCAGCCCGGACTCGCTGTGTGCGAGAGAACCCACGGTGACCTCCTGTGGTACTCCATCTCTTTGGAACGGTACGCAGTACCATTCCATTGGGCAAGTGGCCGCCGAAGGACGAGACAGGGGATGATGGGTGATCATGAGCAAGCCAGCCGCGCGGATCCGGCTCTCGGAGGCCGCCTTCGCCCTGTTCGACGAGCGCGGATACGAGCAGACCACCGTCGATGACATCGCCGAACGCGCCGGTGTGGGCCGCACCACCTTCTTCCGGTACTACCCGGCGAAGGAAGACGTCATCTTCCCCGACCACGACCGGATGCTCGATCAGATCAAGGACCGCCTGGCCACCTCCAGCCACGAGACCGCCCTGGCCGCCGTCTCCGACGCGGTCCGCCTGGTGCTGCTGCACTACCTCGACGAAGGCGACCTCGCCCGCCGGCGGTACCGGCTCACCAGCAAGGTCGCTGCGCTCCGCGACCGCGAGATCGCCAGTGTGGCCCGCTACCAGCGCCTGTTCCGAGAGTTCATCTCGAACTGGCTGGGAGACTCCAGCGAGTCGGCCTCACTCAGATCCGAGCTCATGGCCGCGTCCGTGGTCGCGGCCCACAACCACGTGCTGCGCCGATGGCTCCGGGGTGAGTCCCCGGACCCCGTCGGGGAGGTCGACGCCGCGATGCGCGAGGTGCTAGCCCTGTTCCCGGGTCCGCAGTCCCGCCCGGAGACGGACGCCGGCGGCACCACGGTCGTCGCCTTCCGGAGCGGACAGGACATCGACGCGTTGCTCCCCTCACTGCGACGCCTCCTCGAGGGCCACCCCGAGCAGTGAACACGCCCGGCACGCCCCTTGCCCCTCGATGAGGGCGCCTGCTCACGTCGAGGCGACCGCCCCGGCCACGGGGCCGGGCCACATGCAGGGGGAAGATCCGAAAGCGCGGCCCGTCAGGGGCGCCGCCGGGTGTTGAGCCGGGCCGCCTGACGTATCAGGTGGTCGCGCTCGGCGAGGTCGGGTGCCTTTCGGGCCGCCTCGGCGTACAGCCGGGCCGCCGTCGCCAGGTCGCCGTCGCGTTCGTGGAGGTACGCCGCCACCGCGGTGTGGCGGGGCAGTGAGGCGTCCAGTTCCGCGAGCGCCGCCAGTCCGGCGCGCGGTCCGTCGGCCTCGCCGACGGCCACCGCTCGGTTGAGCCGGACGACCGGGCTGCCGGTCAGGCGCGTGAGCTCGTCGTACCACTCGACGATCTGCACCCAGTCGGTCTCCTCGGCGGTGGGCGCGTCGGCGTGGAGTGCCGCGATGGCGGCCTGGGCCTGGAACTCGCCCAGCCGGTCGCGGGCGAGAGCCGCCTGAAGGATCTCGACGCCCTCCGCGATCAGCGCGGTGTCCCATCGGCCACGGTCCTGTTCGGTGAGCGGCACCAGGCTGCCGTCGGGCGCGGTCCGGGCGGCGCGCCGGGCGTGGTGGAGCAGCATGAGTGCGAGCAGCCCCGCCGCCTCGGGGTGGTCGATGGCGGCCGCGAGCTGCCGGGTGAGCCGGATGGCCTCGGCGGCGAGGTCGACGTCGCCGGAGTAGCCCTCGTTGAAGACCAGGTAGAGGACGCGCAGCACGGTCGTGACGTCGCCGGGCTGGTCGAACCTTCCCCGAGCTCTCGGCTTTTCCCCCACTCTCGGCTTCGCTCGAGCGGAGGGACCCCCATGAGCAGGGGAGACCCCACTGTCGGCCACGGTGCGCTTGGCCCGACTGATCCGTTGCGCCATGGTCGCCTCAGGCACCAAATAGGCCTGGGCGATCTGGCGGGTGGTCAGCCCGCCGACGGCGCGCAGCGTGAGCGCGACGGCGGACGAGGGCGTCAGCGACGGGTGGGCGCACAGGAAGTAGAGCTGGAGGGTGTCGTCCACCGCGGACACGGGCCCGGGCGCCGGCTCCTCGTCGACGAGGTCCTCACGCCGGCGGCGGGCGGCGTCCGCCCGCCTCGCGTCGAGGAACCGGCGCCAGGCCACGGTGACCAGCCAGCCCTTCGCATCCCGCGGGGGGTTGGTCGGCCAGACGCGGAGCGCCTCGACCAGCGCGTCCTGCACGGCGTCCTCGGCCGCCGCGAAGTCGGCTCCGCGGCGGACGAGGATTCCGAGCACGCTCGGCGCGAGGCTCCGGAGCAGGGCCTCGTCCATGGACGAGGTCACTCCGTGATGGTGGGCGGAGCGGCCAGGAACGGGCGTACCTCGAGCCACTCGTGGATCGGCTTCCCGCCTGCCCCGGGGGCGGCCGACAGTTCCCCGGCCAGCTCGAGGGCACGTTCGTAGGTGTCGACGTCGATGACCATCCAGCCGGCGATGAGGTCCTTGGTCTCGGCGAACGGGCCGTCGGTGACCGGAGGGCGCCCCTCCCCGTCGTACCGGACGAATGTCCCCTCGGGGGCGAGCGCCTGGCTGTCGACGAACTCGCCGGTCTTCTCGAGCCGGGCCGCGAAGTCGTTCATGTACTGCACGTGGGCCGAGATCTCCTGTGGCGTCCACCGGTCCATGGGCACGTCGTTGACCGGAGCCGGAGCACCGCGGTAGTGCTTGAGCAGCAAATACTTGGCCATCGTGTTTCTCCTCGGTACTGGTGCGCCCCATTGTGGGCGCGTTCACTGAGGGGACGTAACAGGTCAGGGGTTCTCGACATCGGCGTCCGGTTTTTTGGCTCTCGCGGGCGAGCCCGGAGGAGGGCCCGCCCGAGGCCGGGCCCGGCCCACCTCGGCAGGCGCGCGTTTACCGTTGGGGTATGCGCAGCGACGTGGTGACGCTGTTCGTGTGCGGCGATGTGATGCTCGGCCGCGGCGTCGACCAGATCCTGGCCCGCCCCGGCGATCCGGTGCTGCGGGAGACCTGTGTCGCGGACGCCCGCACCTACGTCCGTATGGCCGAGTCGGTCAATGGGCCGGTCCCGGCCCCCGTGCCCCCGTCCTGGCCGTGGGGTGAGGCACTCCGACTGCTGGACGGGGCCGCCCCGGACGTACGGATCGTCAACCTCGAGACCTCCATCACGCGCAGTGACGCGTTCGCCCCCGGCAAGGCGGTTCACTACCGCATGCATCCAGCCAACGTGTCCGCCCTGACGGTGGCCCGGCCCGACGTCTGCGTCCTGGCCAACAACCATGTGCTGGACTTCGGCCGGGCGGGCCTGGCGGAGACGCTGGAGACGCTCGACCGCTCGGGCCTGCGGGTGGCGGGCGCCGGGCAAAGTGCCGACGAGGCGTACCGGCCGGCAGTCGTCCCCGTCGGAACCGGCGGCCGTGTCCTCGTCCTCGCGCTGGGGGCGAGTTCCAGCGGTGTCCCGTCCGGCTGGGCGGCGACCGCGGCCCGCTCCGGCGTCGCCCATCTCCCCGATCTGTCGACCGGCACGGCCGCCGCGGTGGTGGAGCGTGTGCAGCGGGTGAAACGTGCGGGCGACACCGTGGTCGTGTCCGTGCACTGGGGATCCAACTGGGGCTACCACGTCCCCCGCGAACAGATCCGTTTCGCGCACGCCCTGGTGGACGGCGGCGCCGCCCTCGTCCACGGGCACTCCTCGCACCACCCCCGCCCCATCGAGGTGTACCGGCAGAGGCTGGTGCTGTACGGCTGCGGCGACTTCATCGACGACTACGAGGGCATCAGCGGGTACGAGGAGTACCGCGACGACCTCCGGCTCGCCTACTTCGTCACGGTGGCGGCGGACACCGGCCGGTTCCTGGGCCTGCGCATGATGCCCCTGTGTTCCCGGCGTATGCGGCTGGAGCCGGCCTCGCGCCGGGACGCCGCCTGGATGCACGCGACCCTCGACCGTGTCAGCGCTCCCGTGCACCTGGTCCTCGAACCGGACGGCACCCTCTCACTGGAGCCGGACCGTCAACGCCCGGCGTGCTGACGTCCCGCCTTCCGGTCTTCCCCTCGCCGTACCGCTCGCGCAGGCGGGGCCGGCCGTGAAGCGGCCGGCCCCGCCGGTCGGGCCTCGACACAGTCGGCGATGACCGAGACCTCGGGTGCCCGGAGTTCGTCCGGGTTCGAGCGGAACTTTTAACCGTCCGTCCCGATGTACGAAACCCCCACGTGAGGGATTTTCCCGCGGTCAGGCTAAGAGTGTCTGGACGACCGGATGAACGCCGGGCGATTTCAGACGCACAACCGTGTGTATCCGATCGCGGCATTGGCCGACTGGTGGAAGTACTGGTTCCCCTCCGGATCGGAAATGCTCGCCCCGAACAAAATGCAGTCCTGGCCGTCGTACTTCCACGCCGTCTCACGGGACGGGCCGATCGCGTACAGGCTCGGGCCGGACAGCGAATTGCCCTTTTCGGCCGTGCCGGACGCCCCCACCGTGGCGACATGCATGTCCGTCGCCACGCCCACCCATCGGGATTTCACTGCGAAACCGCAGAACGAGCGGGTGTACGGATTGTATTCCACATACACGGTTCCCGCCGGCAGGAAACTGCCGGAACGCACCACGGGCTCCGCGTGGACGTATACGTAACCCGCGCCGCACACATCACCCACCGTGCTCGGTGCCAATGGTGCGGCCGCCGCAGGTGCCGCAGCGGCACCGAGTGCGAGCACTCCCAGAGCGACGCAACTCCATAACCGTCGAATACTCATTCCTCTCCCCCTCCTCGGACGACATGTGATCAGAGCCTGTGGCTCCGGTGAGGAGTTTACCGGGGGTCGGCGCATGCAATGGGAATCCAGGGAATGGGCTGCATCACATTCCATTCTCGCCAACTGTTCTCGAACTGCCCTGTCCCAAATAATTCAATGGTTCCCGTCACCACAATCCGGATTTCCTGTATGTGGTTGTACGGGATGCGCCACGGGAGCGATGGACGCCAGGTGCTTCCGGCCCCCGCACCCCGCGTGATCCGTGCGGGGTGCGGCAGGTGGCGTGATCGGTCCGAGTCCCTCCGGCGAACCGGTGGCCGGGCTCATTCCACCTGCGTGCCGAGCCGCTCGGCCAGGAAAGCGATGATCTCGTTCCGAGCCTGCAGGGTGGGGTGGCCGTCCTGGTCGACGAGGTGAGCCGTGACGACGCTGTGGGCGCAACCGACGACGTCACGGAAGAAGGGCGGGGGGTTCGTGTTCGCGGTCTCGGCTTTGAGCACGCGGCCGTCGAACGCTTCCCCGAGCAGCGCTCGGTAAGCCGCGAACCGCTGGCCGGTGCACCATCTGTCGTTGTCGAAGCGGTAGGCGAGGACCTTCAACCCGTCGCGCGCTACGCGTTCAGCGACGGCGGCTGCGTCTGCGTCGCTGATCTCCAGACCGCCGGGGTCGTCGAGCGGAAGCGACGGATGGTTGACCACTGGTGCGATGACGGACGGTTCCAGCGCCATGGTCAGGGCGAAGTTGCCGGTGAAACACAGACCGACGGCGCCGACGCCGGGCCCGCCACGCTCGGTGTGCGCCAGGCGAGCGAGGCCGCGCAGCCATGTCACGACGGGGCTGGTGCCACCACCGGCAAACGCTCGGAACTCGGCGCTGACGCACGCGCGTCGAATGATGGTCTCGCCTGCCTCGGCGAGCGGATAGGCACCGTCGACGCCGAAAAGAGAGGGCAGGTACACGGAGAAGCCGGCATCCCGCACCCAGCGCGCGAACCGTGCGACGTCGGGGCTGATACCCGGCATCTCGGGCATGATGATGACCGCTGGTCCTGACCCGGCGACGTACACGGTCTTGTCGACGTCATCGACGCTGACGGCTCTCCGAGAGAAGTCGTCCAAGGCGTCGCTCTGTCCTCGCATGATTGTCATGACCTAGATGGTGATGAGTGGCGGCCCTCCTGAGAAGCGGCGGCATCGCCACGTATCCCGGTAATATCGCCACCCGTTCAAGAGCGCCGGAGGAGCCGCATGAGTCCGCTGCGAGTCGGTGTGCTGGCCTACCCCGGCTGCTTCGCGTCGGAGGTGTTCGGAGTCCCCGACCTCCTGGCCGTGGCAACTCACGTCGCCGCGGCGCAAGGGTCGCTTCAGCCCGCCTACGAGGCGTCGGTCGTCTCGCCCCGGCGGCGGGTGGTCGCGTCCGGCGGCTCGGCCCTCGACGTCTCGGCGATTCGCCCGGTGGACGTCCTGATCGTGCCGGGCTTCGAGCTTTCGCCCACGGTCGACCTCGACGCGACACTCGCACGCCTGGGACCGGAAATAGCGTCGATCCGCTCGCAGGCGGCTTCCGGGACCGCTGTCGTATCGATCTGCGTGGGCGCCTTCCTGGTCGCCGAAGCCGGGCTGCTCGACGGGCGCGAAGCGACCACGTCCTGGTTGTTCGCGGATCGGTTCGCCGACCGGTACGCCGACGTGCGCCTCCGCCCGGAGAGCTTGGTCGTGACCGACCGAGGGGTGACGACCACGGCGGCCTTCAGCGCCATGTACGACTTCGCGCTGCAGTTCATCCGCGAGCACGACGGCCCCCGCGTCGCCCGTAGCACCGCGCGTATCGCTCTTGTCGACGACGCACGTTCCACGCAGGCCCCCTATGTCGATCCGAAGCTCATCCCCACGGTGGGCAGGGAGTTCTCGCTCAGCGTCAAGCGGTGGCTCGACCAGAACCTCAGCGCCCGCTATGACCTGGCCGCCCTCGCCCAGAAGTTCCACGTCAGCACAAGAACCATGCTCCGGCGCTTCGGCGACGAAGCCGGCGAGACGCCACTCGCGTACCTGCAGGCGGCCCGGGTGCGTCGAGCCGCACACCTGCTGGAGACGACGGACAGGACCGTCGCCCGCATCGCCGCCGACGTCGGGTACCGCGACCCCGGGGCGTTCAGCGGCATCTTCGCCAGACACACGGGCCGGAGTCCGAGGGAGTACCGCGCGGTGTTCCGCCGTCGCTGCGGCCCTCACGCGTCAACCTGACGAACGGATGATGAGGGCAGGGTCTCTCGAGTGGGCGAACGGTGCTCCGAGCCCGGCGACACATCCCGAGGTCATCGCTTCGACTGGAGACCTCGGTGAGGTGGTTGATGCTCCGCCGCGCCGTTCACAGGGGGCCCGGGCCTGCCTGGTGCGCTCCTGAGAACCCGACGGAACCGACCCACTCCGTGGAGCCGGTGACGGCGAGGTGGTACTCCGCTGTCGTCTGCTCCTCGTCCCAGGTCGAGTTCAGGGTGACGCGCGCCGTCAGCTCCGAGCCGGCGGGCACCTTGATCTGAAGCCAATTGACATACCGGCTTGCCCTCGACTCGGCCACCACGTTGCCGGCACCGTCGAGAAGTTCCACCGTGTAGCGGTCGGCGATCTCCTGCGGCGACTTCCAGCTCGCGGGCAGATGGAAGACGTTGCGAATCAGGATGTCCTCGGTGTCGACGGCCGCTCCGTTGGGGAAGGCCGCCAGGGCGGGATAGACACCGCACGGGTTGAAACCGTAGGCGTTGAACATGCAGGACAAGTCGGCGAAGCCCCGGTCCGGTACCACCGTGACCGTGACGAACTGGTCCTCGGCCGACGTCATGGTGTACTCGGTCGGCCGACCGGGCGTCGTGACGTCAGTGGCCATGAACGATGTGTCGAGGGCGACATCGGCGGCGTGGGCGCGGCCGCGGGGGTACGTCTCGACGAGCTCGTACATGCGCCGCTGTCCGCTGCCCCAGGGCGCCGCACCCTCGACCTTGGTGACCAGCTTCCCGTTGTCGTAGTAGCGGCCGTCGGCCGGATCGAGGAGGACGCCCATGGGCCCGCGGGGCCCGAGCGGACCGAGCGGGCCGTAGACGCCCAGGGGACCGGCGGGCCCGAGAGGTCCGTACACACCGCCGGCCTGGAGTTGCCCGGAGATTTCGTTGAGCGCGGGCAGGTTCTCGCAGTAGGCCTCCTGGCCGACCGGACCGGCCGGGCCGAGCGGTCCGGTCTCGCCCAGGACCGGTTGAGCGAGGATGCCCCATGTGTCGAGCAGCGATGCGAAGAACGGGTGGTGCCGCAGGTGATCGAGTTGCGTCTCCCAGTACGCACTCGCCTCTCCGAGGGGCCCGTACCGGCCGAGCGGTCCCCAGGGACCGAGTGGCCCCAGGTGTCCCAGCGGTCCGACGGGACGCAACAGCGCCTCTCCGGGCTCGCCGTCCGCGTACGCGGCAGGGTCGATCCGTGGCTGGATCGATGCCATCAGCGGCTCGGCACGGTCGTCCGCATCGCTGTCCATGGTCAGTTGCCGCTCCACGGTGGTCGCGCTGGTCCACGTCCAGTCGGGCATGGCGGACGCCCCGTCGACGACGCAAGGCCGCTCGTCCGGTGTTCCCGCGGATGACGGCTGAGCCGCTCCCAGCAGCATGCCGAGGCTGCTCAGCACGACAAGAGTCCGACGATGCCGATTGCGGACCATCGATTCCCCCATGAGTCAACGCACTGTGAGTGCACACGTGTTCAGTACGGGATCGATGGTGACATGGTGCGGTAGCCGGACAGTGACCGACCCACTGCTCGGCTTCGCCGTGGCGCGGCACAAGCCACCGAACGCGAACGCGAACCCCGGCCGTCCCGGTACGACTCGGCCGGCGACACGGGTGTGACCGACAGATCACTGCCCCGCCCGGAGACCAAGGGGTCGGGCGATCGGTGCAGTTCGGCGTCGTCGATGGTGAGCCGGACGCCGTGGCGGGCCCCTTGCGGTTCCATCCGAGCCACAAGGCCAACGAGCCGACTCCGCAGCTCACGCGTAGGCCGTTGTCGACCTGGCCCCCCGATTTCATGCATTATGCGGCGACATGCTGTACGTGGCCGGCGGGACGGCCCCCATCGGCCTGCTGTCGCCACTTCGGTCTGTCCCGAAGGTCCGAGGAGTCCCGCCGAGTTCGTTGAGCTCTCCGCATGTCAGGGCCGGTTACGGAACGGCCAGGGCCTTCTGTCGGCACTCGGCAAGGAGGGGACGGGTGCTTCGGCCCTCGGGACGTCCTCCGGCCGTGGCGGTGGCGAATCGAACGACCTCCACGATCCTCGGACATTCTCCATGACGGCATTACCCTGTCGATCGATCATTCGTGTCAATGTTTCCTGGGCTACGCCAAATGCTATGGCCCAGGCGGCTATTTGCGCCTGAGTGTCCAATGCTGAGAGGCCCGGAATGAATTTACCGTGGATCAATATCAGGCCAAGGAGAGCGGACAGGACACCGACTGGAAGGCGCAGGGCCAGCAAGCTCAGCGGCACCATGTACGGTGTGAGCGTACCCTGCATGTGGCGAATGGAAACCGCTCCAGCCATTGCGGCTGCGCACATGCCGAGTGACCCGACCAGCAAGCCGTCATCGCCGTCCGCACTCCCGCCCGCGGGGCAGACGCGCTTCGTCGCCAGTGGATTGCTCGGAGTGGGAGCCGGCGGATCAAAACAGAGCAGATTCGGCACGCCGTCAGGATGCAGGTACCCTGAAAGTATAAGCAATGCGGCGATGGCTGACATGGCAAGGAACGAGTACACTACAACATTTCGGAAGCTGCGGACCCGCGCTATCTCGGATTCCTCGACATGATTGGCGGCATGCAATACATTGACCGCCAACTCTCTGAATTCATTCCCCAGGATGTTGTTATTGTTGCGAAGGTGCTCCGACAGTACCTTCAGGCGCGGATCGTTCTCGCCCAAATGCTGCACCCCTTGGGCAAGCACAACCGGCCCTCGCCAGCGGATTTCACTGTCGGGCGCTAACTGCAGAAGTATCAGTTCGGCTTCATGGATGTTCGAGAGCACTCGATCTTTTGAAGACGCGCCGCTCAGGGTTGGTCGTCGATCTTCGGCAGCATTTCGCGCCGCATCCAGAATGGCGTGGGCCTTGCGTGCCAACTTCATCTCGGGGGGAGCGAGTCGGCCTGCTTCGACTCTGTCGAGCTGCGCCTGAAGCACCGCGACATGCGCGCAGGCGCGATGTCGCCAGGAGCCGCGTCTCCCTCGTGCGGCTACGTCCCGCTCTCCACTTTCCGGATGTGCTTCCGTCCGACGGGAAACAAATCTCATATTTACAGCTTGATCGCTCGCCCTGCGTGACTGCAACTCGAACGTGGACGGCGAGCCCTCGGTGGCCTACTGCAACAGTGGTGCGGTCTCTCGGATTCAGGAAACGGCTCGCAGTGGTACGTCGGTGCCCGGCGAGGGCCTGCGAATTCGAAAAGCGCCCGGCCGGTGGCGGTTTCGGAGCCGAGGTGCCCCAACCGGTGGCCGGGAGGCGAGTCGTCCTTGCATGCTTGCTCGGGCAGCCCGCTTCATGAAAGCGCGAGGCTAGGCCGTGCCAGCGGTGCTGGCGGGCCGCGGGGCGTGTGGCGCCTGCCGGGGCCGGGAGCGCTGTCATCCTCGTCGTCCATGGATGTCAGTACCTTCTACGCCCTCTTCTCCACCACCTGCTTCGCCCTGGTCGGTTTGTGGTGGAACGTCGTTCAGAGCCATACCGACTGGATGCGCGACCCGGCCCTGCGCCGCGTCGTAGGTGGGATCTACCTGTCCTTCCTGCTGCCCGCTCTGATGGGCCTGTTCGCCCAGGTCGGCGGCACCAAGCAGCCGCAGATCTGGCGGGCGGCCTTCATCGCCCTCTCCGTGATCGGCTGCTTGTGCACCCTGCGGCTGCTGGCCCGTGCCCGCGGCGACCACTTCCTCACCTGGCAGCAGGCCGCCGCCGCACTGCTCTACGCCCTGATCGCCGTCGTCGGTGCTTTCCCCGAACTCGCCCGCCACGTCGGGCTGCGCCCCATCCAGACCGAGGCTCTCATGCTGATCGGCCTGATCATCCTGGCTCACGCCCTGGTCTGGCGGTACATGGCGGGGGAGGGCCGTGCCGAGGAGGAGGCCTGACGTCGGTGGTGACCGCATTTCGCTGCTGCGGGCGGGTTGATGCGTATCGGCGGACCGCTGGGCTGCCGCGTCGGCGGCGACCTCGGCCAGGTTTCGCAGTCGGGCGCCGAGGCTGATGGCACGTCCTCGCTCGGGCGATGGAGGAGCGGTCCACGTTGAACCAGCAACTTCTGCGGCGCGGACGCAAGCCGGACCTGGCCCGGTGCCATCCGTTCCGCAACCTTCCTACCCCGAACAGGAGTTGCTCGATCACCACGGACGGCAGATTCGCGACCCCTGGCCACTGGAGACCGCTGCACGAGTTGGTCAGTCGTCGACCGGCCAGGGTAAGGGGCTCAACCACCGGGACCCGAAACCACCCTGCTTCCGGACCTGGCCCAGCTGGGCTTCACCACGCCCGTGCGGGACCGGTCGGTCACCGGACTGACCGTGATCCTCACCGGTGACGGACCCGCCGTGCCCGTCCCTTCGGCGTCGTGGCATGAAGTTGCCGTGCGATGAGGGTGCGAGGAGACTGACAAAGAGGGGGCGTTCCTCAGGCTGCGGGTCCTAGGGCCATGTCGTCACCGGCCAGGGCTTCCGCACCGATGTGAAGAGGCGAAAGAGATGTCACGTCAGTACTACCAACGTGGCCATCTCGTCGAGGCCGAAGAACTCGACGACGTCATCGCGGTCAAGATGGGCGCGGCTCCCCGGGACGGAGTCGCCGAAAGAGCGACGGATCTGGGAAGCAGCGCTCGTGGGGAGATACGTGAGGCCGGCATCGACGACGAGACGACCGAAGCCTTCGCCCGGGCGAGTTGGATATTCGTCAGGCCGAACCAGCGGACCCGCGAGGCATTCACCGCGGGCGACGAGATCCCCAGTGCGGAGGCGGCGGGCAAGGTCATCCGGCGGCCCAACGGCAGGATAGGTATCGCGACCGACGCGTTGACCGTCCGGTTGGAGCCGACCCTGTCGGAGGACGAAGCCGAGCGCGAGCTCGAGACCGCCGGCTTGACCATCGTCAACAGACTCGGTTTCGCGAAGAACCTGTACGAGGTACGGGCCCCGGCGTCGCGGGACGCCCTCGCGGCCTCTGTCGAGCTCCACGGCAACGATCGTTTCGTCTTTGCCGAACCGTCGTTCATCGAACACGTCCCCGCCCGGTTCAGGCCCACCGGTGCCCAGTATCCGCGGCAGTGGCAATGGAGGAACGCCGGGACCAACGGCGGCACCTCGGACGCCGACGTCCACATCGAGTCGGCCTGGGACCGCACCTTCGGGGCAGGAATCCGAGTCGCCGTCATCGACAACGGCTTTGACGCGGAGCACCCGGACCTCGCCGCCGGGGTGGACCGGTTGTCGGGATTCTTCACCGACGGGGTGGAAGGCGTGGTCTTCGTCCAGGGCACTTCGGGGATGCCCGACAGCGATCACGGTACCTTCTGCGCGGGCATGGTCGGGGCCCGGCTCAACAACGGGGCGGGAGGTACGGGTGCGGCCCCCGAATGCAGCCTGATGCCGCTGGCGTGTCTGCCGGACCAGGTCGGTACGCAGACGACGCTCGCCCGTGCCGTGGCCTACGCGACCGATCCTTCGACGGAAGTCCCCGGGGCCGGCCCAGGGAGCGGGGCGGACATCCTGGTCAGCAGCCTGGGCCCGAACGGCGCGGACTGGGATCTGACCAGCACTCTGGAACTCGCTCTCGAATTCGCCGCCACCAACGGCCGTCAGGGCAAGGGAACGCCGATCTTCTGGGCGGCGAGCAACGGCAGGAACGTCGACATCGCCAAGGACGAAGTGGTCTCCCATCCGGATGTGATCGCCGTGGTGCGATCGACCAACCGGGACCGGGAGGACAACGCGGCACGCGGACCGAAGGTCGAACTGATCGCTCCCGGCGTCAACGTCCTCAGCACCACGTCCGGCGGTGGTTACGGAACCAGCACCGGCACCAGTTTCGCCGCTCCCTGCGCGGCCGGGTGCGCGGCACTGGCGCTGGCGGTGAACGCCCACCTCACGCGCGACCAACTGCGCGAGGTGATGCACAAATCGGCAGACAAGATCGGAGGGCCGGGAGTCCGGTACGACACGGCCGGTCACAACGACGACTACGGCTTCGGCAGGGTGAACGCCTCCCAGGCCGTAGCGCTCGCCCACGGGATGAGGCCATGAGCGAGGAGCCCGCGGTCTTCCGCTGCCACGTTGCCGCCGAGAACGCCGAAGAGCTTGAGCCCAAGGCACGTATCGAACGCTGCCACCCTCGTACACAGAACGTGAACAATGACTGCTTACCGTAGTTGAAGGCGGTTGTCCGAGGAGCCGCTGTCGGCCGCCGACCGGACCATGGGCGTGCCTCACAGACGCCGCCTCCTTCGGTGAAGGGATGAACCCGCCATGGCCACCAAGACCAAGAAGAAGAGCACTTCGTCGGCCAAGAAGCCGGCGCCCTCCGAGGAGGAACTGATCTCCTCGCTGCGACGTTACATCCGCACCCGTGGACCCGAGCTGCTGGAGGATCCGAACATCAGCTCCGTGGGCGTCGGCCGCAAGCTCACCGGCGGGCGGCGCGGCAGGCAGGTCGCGCTGCAGTTCACGGTGGACAACAAGGCCGAGCCGGAGGTGCTGGAGACACTGGGCACCACGCTGATACCCGAGACGATCACGGTGGACGGTACGGAGGTGCCCACCGACGTCATCGAGCGCAGCTACAAACCGCAGTTCCGAAGGGTCACCGAGGCCAAGAGCCCGGTGCGCAAGACCCGCCTGGACCCGATCGAGCCCGGGGTGAGTGTCGGGTCGGTGACGGTCTCGGCGGGCACGATCGGCTGCATCGTCTACGACAAGACCGACGGCACCCCCTATGTGCTGAGCAACTGGCACGTGCTGCAGGGCCCTCACGGCGAACTGGGGGTGGAGATCGTCCAGCCCGGACCGCACGACGACAACCGCATTCACCGCAATCGCCTGGGCACGCTCAAGAGGTCCCACCTGGGCGTGGCCGGTGACTGTGCGATCGCCACCATCGAGGATCGCGCCTTCATCCAGGAGATCTTCGAACTGGGCGTGGCCCCCAGGGAACTGGGAGAGCCGGAGCTCGACGACAAGGTCATCACCAGCGGACGGACCACCGGCGTCACCCACGGCATAGTCCGCCGCATCGAAACCATCGCCAAGCTCGACTACGGCGGCCAGATCGGAAACAAGGCCATCGGCTGCTTCGAAATAGGCCCTGACCCCGACCGCCCGCCCGAGACCGGGGAGATCAGCAGCGGTGGTGACTCCGGCGCGGTGTGGCTCTTCACACAAGGCGGCCGCCCCGGCACGGTCATAGCCGGGCTGCACTTCGGCGGTGAAGCCGCGGGCGATCCGGACGAGCACGCACTGGCGTGCCTGCCGACCTCGGTGTTCGAGAAGCTCGAGATCAGCCTGACCCCTCCGGCCCCGGAAGACATCCGGACCATCGCCGGATACGCCCCGGACTTCCTCGACGAGCGGATCGACGTCCCACAGTTGGACGCGGAGCTCGCCCGCGACGCGGTCCGCCTCAACGGTTCCGAGGTGGTCTCCTACACGCACTTCTCACTCGCCCTGAGCAAGAAGCGGCGCTTCCCCTTCTGGGTGGGCTGGAACATCAACGGTGGCACCTTGAAGAAGCTCAGCCGCAACAACATCCCGTTCGTCAAGGACCCGAGGCTGCCCGCCACCGCACAGGTGGGCAACGAACTGTACGAGAACAACCGGCTCGACCGCGGGCACATAGCCCGCCGCGCCGATCTGCTGTGGGGCAGCCTGCCGGAAGCCAAGAAGGCCAACACCGACTCGTTCTTCTACACCAACATCACTCCGCAGATGGACGACTTCAACCAGAGCTCCAAGAACGGGCTGTGGGGCGAACTGGAGGACGCAGTCTTCGCCGACACGGAGGTCGACGACCTCAAGGTCAGTGTGTTCGGCGGGCCGGTGTTCCAGGAGGACGACCGTACCTTCCGCGGGGTGAAGATCCCCCGCGAGTTCTGGAAAGTCATCGCCTTCACCGAGCACGGCAAGCTGAAGACCAAGGGGTTCCTGCTCACCCAGAACCTCGACCAACTGGAAAGCCTGGAACTCGATGAGTTCCGCGTCTTCCAGGTCACCCTCGGCGAGCTCGAGAACCGCACCCGGCTCAGCTTCCCAACCGTCCTGCACAAGGGGGACACCCTTCAGGTACCTGAAGTCCTCGCCGACCGGCCCCCCTTGGAGACCCTGTCCGACATTCAGTGGGATTGACCGTACGACCTGGCTGTCCCGCTCGACCGTGCAGAACGACAAGCCGAGAAGGAACTGCTTGTCGTCGGAGTCAGGAGTGTCGTCGAACGCCGTGAGCGCCTCCGCACGAGTCCCGCCCAGGAAGCGCTCCACCCGCGCCTGCTGCGCGACGGTGCAGCGGGCGCGTGCATTCGACGAGGACGAGCGTGCGTTTGCCTCCCCACAGATCCCCACAGGCCCCCGGAGAACTCCTTGCCGGACCGCGAGCAGTGGCCGGTGAGGTTGAGCAGGTCGTCCTGGATCCGGAACGCCGCACCGAGGCAACAGCCGTAGCGGTCACATCCAGTAGTCGTCGTCGACCAGGTCGTAGGCGTTGTTCCGGATCCAGGACGACCTCGATCGCCCGGTCCTCGAGCGAATGACGCATCACCAGCACCGATTCCTGGAGCACCGCCCACGCCGGATTCGGGCCGAGCGCCCACCGGTTGGCATCAGGTGCTGCAGCGCCGGCAGGTTGGTCGCGCCGCCGACGTTCACCGCGCCCCGAGGCCGTGTTCGACGGACAACATCGGCGACCCGCGGCGCGTCCCCCTGCCGTCCTGCACGGCGTCGAAGATCAGCAACGCGTTGTGGGTGAGCTCGATTGAAAGCCCCTGACGGGGTTCGACGGGGCGGCGAGGCCGTGCCGGTTCCGCGTGGCCGTCGTGGCCGTCGGGGCGACCACCCCTCACGGGCGGCCGACGGACGCCGAGGTCGGCCGCGTCGCACCCCCGCTCATTTCCATGGTGCGCCTCATGGGGAGCCACGGCGCCCCGTGGCCGTCGGCCGAAAGCCGCCCGCAGGCCGACGTGCCCTCCGGCCCGAATGGTGCGGGGCACGGTGCGGCCGGTCGGGGGAGCGCAGGGGCGGCGACGGTGGCACGCATGCATGTATCTCAGTGGGAGCCCCGCGTACCGCGCCGTCGCTCCAACGGCTTTCCGCACTCGCGGCAGTGCGGATCACTTGCTCGAGTCACCTTGGGATCCAGAGCCGGAGGTTCCGGTTCGTCATGCGTTCAACGCACGTGTGCCCGGACTGTCGCCGTCGGTACGAGTGCGGGGAGAACAGCGACGCCGCCCTGGTCATGCACCCCGAGGAGTGCTGAGCCGGGCAGCCGCCACGGCACGCTCATCGCCCGGGTCTCTCGCCTGGCGCGGAGTCCGCGACAGCAGATCCGAGGATCCGGGTGCCTGCATGGTGCCGGGTTTGCGTGCGGCTCCCATCGGGCGCATGGTGGAACCAGGGGTGACTGTGACGGTAAGTGGCGCACGGCCCCGGGAGGGGGCGCAACTGCCGGGCAGGTGTGTTGCTGTGCCGACCGACAGGCTCATTCCCTACGGCCTCCAATGCTCGGGAGGCACGATGGTTGCTCTTTCCAACGTGCGGTTCGGCAAGCGCAACGATGAGGTCAAGGCCGCTCAGACGGCGCTCATCGCAGTCGGAGTGGACATCCCTGCGGGGGCCACCGGATTCTTCGGCGAGCAGACGAGATCGGCCTACGCGGCGTGGCAGCGCATGCTGGGACTCACCGGCTCGGCTGCCGACGGATTCCCCGGCTGCTCCTCACTGACCGAACTCGGTGCCAGATGCGGGTTCGTCGTGGACTGCCGCCACCCCGGGGCCATCACCAAGAGTTCCGTGCGCTTCTCGAAGAACTCGGGAGTGGCCATCGATGAGGCCACGGCCCGCACGTTTGCCGAGCAGGCGTGTGACAGGACCGGTGCACCGAGGAGTTGGGTCACGGGGGTCGGCAACGGAGCGAACCTGCTGACCCTCACGTTCCGCGAGTCGTCCTTCAAGCCGAACGCGGTGAACCGGGACGACGTCAACGCGACAGGCCCGGTGCAGTCGGACGGCGCCAAGCTCAACTGCTCGCGCGGCTACGCCCAGGTGATTCCCGATACCTTCGCCGAGAACCACCAGGCGGGCACGTCCGACCGCATCTACGACCCGGTGGCGAACATCGCCGCAGCAATCAACTACATCTGGCGCCGGTACGGTGACATCTCACGCGTTCAACAGGCGAATCCGCATCGTGAACCGGCCCCTTACTGAAAGGAAGGAAGGTCATGCCTGCGTTGGCGCCGTTCCCAGGAGCGGCATTCCTCCACAAGGGACAACGCAGTCCTGTGATCACCGCGATGGGCAAACGCCTGGTGGCGGAAGGATGCGGGAAGTACCGGACGGGCCCTGGTCCGGAGTGGACCGACGTCGACCAACAGCCGTACGCCGCTTGGCAGCGCAAGCTCAGGTTCAAAGGCGATGAGGCCAACGGCATTCCGGGCAAGACCTCCTGGGACCGGCTCCGCGTCCCGACGGCGACGACCACAGCTCCTGGTGCCCGCGTCGCATCTCCCATACCGGGACACCACGCCACCACCCCCTACCGGAAGGAGGGACCTCACTGGAGCCTGGGTTACCACACCGGCGCGGACTACTCCGCTCCGCGCGGTACGCCGTGTGTCGTGGTGCGCAGCGGTTCCATAGTCCGCAGCGGACACGACTCCGGCTTCGGCGGCTTCCTCGTGCTGCGTGCCGGCGGATTCGACTTCTGGCACTGCCACCTCTCCGAGCAGACCGTGAAAGGAGGCCCGGTCAGGGCCGGTCAGAAGATCGGAGAAGTCGACTCCACCGGGAATGCCACCGGTTCCCATCTCCACTTCGAGAAGCGCCCGGCCGGGGGCCGTTTCCCATCCGGCGTGACATCCAACTGGTGGCCGGCAAGTGGCCCGCCCGGCTCGAAGTCAGCGATGGGCGGCGCCGAGGCCGCCCGAATCGTCGAGTGGGCCGTCAAGCAGGAGCAGTGCTTCAGCGAGGCGTCCGACACGACGCGCCGCCGCTTCCTGACGAGCTTCCTGGCCACGCGCACGCCGTCGCCGGACGAGACGTTCATCTCCGGTTCGCACGAGATTCCGGTTCGCACGAGATGCGGCCGGATGGCCTCGGCGAGGTCGCTTTCCGAAAGGACCCGGACGGGGGCGCCCCCGAGCCGGAGGAGGAGCGGCAGACGGCGTTCAACGCCTTCGTCCAGCAGTACCTGCGGGATGTCCGCGACAACGTTCAGGAAGCGTGTGGGAGAGATGCGATGAACCTGTTGCCGATCGAGATCAAGGTCAACATCGAGGGTGACGTGACGGCGGCGCTGTCGGCCCTCGGCGGGTCGAGCAGCCCGAGGACGACACGTCGAATCTGGTTTGCCGAGGACCGGGACGGCGTCGCCGGGGGCCGGATGCCGCTGCTGGACGGCGGCGTGATCGTGCGGCTCAGGATCGGCGGGGACCCGGACGACCTGACCGTCAAGTTGCGTCCGTGCACCCGGGAGCAACTGGTCGGCCGGTTCTCCGCCCCGTTCGAAGCGGAGCCGTTCACGTACAAGATCGAGGAGGACTGGTCGGGGAACCGCCGGGTGCTGGCCGCCTCTCTGGTGCACGGTCACCCGCCGGGAGCGTTGCCGGACGCGGTGAAGCCCGGGGCCGATCCCGGCGCGTCGATCGACGTGGTGCAGGACCAGTTCCTGCACGCCTGCGCGCCCGCCGTCCGGCTCGACGGGCTGGTCGCCCTGGGACCGATCCTCTCCACGAAGGTCGACGAGGTTCCACTTGGCGGCCTGGAGGCGGACCTGGAGGCGTGGTCGGTTGCCGACCTGAATTTCCTGGAGGTCTCGATCCGGGTGAAACCCAAGGGCGAGGACGACGTCGAGAAGTTCACGGCGCGGGCCGAGCGCAAGCAGCGGAAGCTGGAGGACGCGGTGCGGGAGCGCGGGGTGGTGCTCTCCGAGCACCCCGAGAACAAGACCCGACGCGTCCTCACCGCCTTGGCGGGGGCCGGGCAGAACTGAGACGGCGGTCCGGCCCCGCTCGTCAGCAGTTCTCGCTGGTCACCTGCTCGAGGGTGGCAATCGCCAGAACACGGACGAGGACCCACTTCGGTGGGACCGCTGATCCAGGACCGTCCCACCGGACGGCGATCTTCACCGTCGCCGTCGCCGCTTTGCGGGCGGATGCGGCGGGTGGCTCGCCTGGAGCGTGGGCACGGGGTCGGCGGCCCGGGGGCCGGCGGCCGTCTCATCAAAGTCGAGCGTGTTCTCGCCGTAGAGATCGTGCAGCCAATTGGACTGGTAGATGGTGTCGAGATAGCGCTCGCCGAGATCCGGGGCGATGGCCACCGCGGTGAGTCCATGCGTGGCGTGGTCGTCCAGCCAGCGCATCGCGCCGCTGACGACCGTGCCGGTGGAGCCGCCGAAGAGGAAGCCGC
>NZ_JAESIF010000089.1:0-20474 GCF_016757295.1 Streptomyces sp. M2CJ-2
ATCGGGTCGCGGCGAGCGCCGCCCGCACCAGGGCCCGCGCGCTGCCCGGCGCGAGGGAGCCGCCGGACAGCGTCGCGTCCGCCCGCGCGCACGCCCGCGCGGGCGCCTCCGAGACGGCACGCGGGGTCTCCCGTTGCGTCGGAATGGCCCTCATGGGCAGCTCCCCGGGCAGTTCGTACGAATACACCTCGATCAATGCCGCCAGGGTGACAGACCGACCCCGCTCATAAGCAACGAGTTACCGAAGTGGACCCTCGAGAGCGAGAACAGTGCTAAGCGCACAGTCGACAACCGGCCGAAAACCGATCAGTTCCGCGCAACACCGAAAATCATGACGGCACCGGCACCTCTCCCACTGACGTCCGCACACGCCCCGACCCTCATGCCTCATGACGGAGACCGCCCACAGCCAAGCGATCTGCCCAACTGCTCAATGCTTCGAGCCGGCGCGATGCCCCCGGGTTCGTCCCGAACGGGTCACCTGACTTGACCCCGTCCCGTTCAGCCCGCAGTAACCCGCCGGGGCTCTCGTCGAGGTGGTCCCGCGCCCCGGTCATCCACAGGAGCGCGCGTCGAGCCCGTGCGGTCCGACGGGGAAACACGGCTGTGACGCTGCCGCGCAGGTGGCAACCCGAGCGGATCCGGTCGTGACCCCCGTAGCCTTGATCTGGGGCACAGGCCAACCTCGCCGGGGTGATGGAGATGCTCGACCTTTCCTCCGTGTTGTCCGATGTTCCCCCTGTACGGGGCCGGGCGCCATGGCCCCATCACGAATACGTCAAGGGCTGGGGTGTCTTCGGACTCCCCTTCGATTCCGGTCACGTACTCGCCCTGCGTGTCTTTCCGGAGAACTGCTTCGGTCCTTACCGCACGTTGTGGCATCGCGATCCGAACGGCAGTTGGTCGATCCACGTCGACGGGCCACGACTGGACACCGCGTGCCCCAGGTACTACGGCGCTGCCTGCGACCAGACAGGTCATGCCCGGATCGGGCTCACGTGGACGGGCCCCGCCACCTTGCGGGTGACGATGGATTCCCCTTCCCTGGACTGGACCCTCACCGCCTCCGCGACACGACTCCTCGGTCTTCTCAACGGCGTCAGCGGGGCGCTGCCGCTCGCCACCTGGCGCCCTCGACTCCTGGTGCGGGCTCGTGAGCTTCTGGCCCGTGTGCTGGGAATGGGGGACCTCCAACTGTCCGGCACGATGCCGAGCGGTCACACCGGAACGCTCATGCCACAGCGGATGTACTTCGTCGACGACTCGCATGCCACATTCGACGGCGTCGACCTCGGGTGTCCGGTCCAGCTGAGGGAGAACCCGCGCATCGGTGACGTGCCCCTGCCGGCCCGCGGTGTTCTGGCCATCGGCCAGGCGGTATGGGAGATTCTCGACCCGACGGAATACGAGCGCACTCGTACCGAGACCGCCCGGGATCTCGCCATACCGGGAGAGAAGAGTCCGTGACGACTGCGAGCGGCCCCCGAACTGCGATCGGCCCGGGGAGTCCGAGGCGGCGTCCGCCCAGAGGATCCATGGGGAAAACGTGTGCCCTGCCTGTCCCTTCCGGGCGCCTCAGTCACGGAAGGATTCTGTGAACGTGGCCTGATGACCCACGTCAAGCCTTGCTCACAGACTTTTCCCGCGAGGTAGCGGAGCCTGTGCACAGGGTTTCGTGATGTCTGTCCAATTCCGGCGGGCGCAACGTGTCGAGGTGAATGCGGTGTTCGGCCTCCTCAGTACCAGCGGACTTGGCCGACTGCCCCATGGCCCGTGCGGGCGGCGTGGCGGAGGACGCCGAGCGGGCCGTCAAGAAGTTCGTCCGCGTTGTGGTCGGGGTCGTCACCCAAGCCGGTCATCCACGCGTGGATTCGCTTGATCGCGTCGCGACGTGGGGTTCCGGTCAGGGCGAGGGTCTCCTCGACCGCGGGCAGCTGATCGCGGACTTGCTCGGCATCGAGAAGGAAGTCCCCGAACCGGCCCGGCAGCCGCAGTGTCGCCTCGGGGCCCAGCGCGTAAGCCAAGGCGGAGAACGGGTCGGCCTTGCGCGCCGTGGCCACGAACAAGCCCTCCCCGGCATTGGGGGAAACTGATCCATGACCGTGTCACGCAACTCCTGCGCGTGGTCAGAGTCGTCGTGGCAGGCGTCGAAGAACGCGCTCAGCCGGAAGGCGTTCTCGTCGGCGCTACAATCGCCGGGAGAGCTCGTCGACGGAGTGAACATGGACGCCTGCGCCTTGCTTCGCCACCAAGCCAGCTCCCCAGGCACGTCACAATGCACCGGTGCCGACGCCGAGTTCCGGACCGAAGCGCTCAGCAAGCTCCGTACCTCCTGTTCAGGCACCGCGCCGACGATCCACACACCTGTGACGCTCAGCTCCGCCTCCTTCTGCTCTTCCACCCGAACTCGGGCGTGTCTCAGCCGTCGGCGTGACGGTCGTCCGTACTGCGGGTCCACAGGGAGAGGTCGCTGCTTGTCGCTACGGCGATCGCCTGGCCGGAGGGGGAGAAGCCGGCTGCACGGAATGTGGAGTAGTTCGAGTGGAAGATGTGCCACCACTCCTCTCCGTGCGGACCCGCGTGGGGTAGCCCGCCGTCGGTTGACAGCAGGACCCGCTCGTTCGGCCAGACCGGGGTGACGACCTCCAGGGCCCAGCCGTCCGCGGTGGTGGTGTGCAGACCGCCGCCGAAGAGCCCGGCGATGTGTACGCGGCTTCCGGTGATCGGCCCCAGTCCGGGGCAGGACAGGTCGGCGACCGCGTCGGGGGTGCTGTCCTCGGGGTCGGGGTCACGGTCCCTGGCGATCTTCTCCCCGGTGACGGCGTCGAAGAGACCATGACCGTCGCCGGAGACGACGATCACCAGATCGTGGCCGCTGTCGGGATGCGTCGCGAAGCCGATCCCGAGAAGCCCACCGACAGGGATACGGGACTCGAAAACGGACCGCCAGGGCGCGGGCGCGGGAACGACAGGGGCTGCAAGAAGCCGGTTTCGCATCGCCTGCTGGTACGCCGAGAGTTCGGACTCACGCCCCGCCTGCTCGACCGGAGCCGCCTTCTTCGTCCACTTGGTCACAGCTCCATGATCCACACTTCGGCAAGCTCACCCAACAGAGTTGATGCAGCCCAACGCTCAAGCACGTGCCCTTGCGGGCTGTGAACGCGGCTTGATGACCCATGTCAAGCCGCGCTCCCAAACCTTTGACAGCAGCTTGAAGCAAGACTCGCCTACAGGCGGCCGTCCGGCCCCACGCAGGACTCGCACGCATCACAGAGAGTCAACTCGATCGGTCGGGTCTCGCGCAGCGTTCCAGCGTTGCCGCAGCGCTCGCAGATGTGCTTGCTGGCAGCCGTGAACTCGGCCACCAGCGCGTTGAGCCTGACCGCCTCGTCGGACGTCCAGTTTCCACCCCGCTTCCACGGCCGAGGAAATGCCTGGAAGGCCAGGGCCGCCCACTTCTGCTTCACCGCCAGAAGCTCGTACTCGGGAAACGCCGCGACGACCGCCTCATGGCACCGCAGCACAAGGGCCCGCCACCCGGGTCCCACATCGAATTCGAACGAGGGATCACGGAGGTGGCGCCCAAGCGGTTCCAGTTCAGCAACATGCGCTGCCACAGGACGGCTGCTCATCTCTCCGATCCCTTCGTATCGAACGCCCACACCCGTGCGGGATCGAGGTGGAGTTCGTACGGGCCCATGCAGTCGGCAGCGAGAGTGGCGACGAGGACACCGCATCCACAGGCCATGTTGCGGCCCCCGGTGCCCAGCGGACCGCAGCAACCCCAGTGCGAGCCCCCCTGATCCAGCAGCCTCAGAGCGGGTACGTCTTGAGGATGCACGACGACGCTGTTCCTCGGGCCGGCCGGGATCCAGTCGGTCAGCTCGGGCGGCATAAGCAGTCGGCGCGGATGGTGCGGCCGAGGTTCATCGGTCGGCGGGGTGAACGGTGCGCCCCACGACTCGGGGTCAACGGCACAGTGCCCTCGCGGCACGCTGGAAGGGGCCAGACCCGTCTCCTTGTCACGGCCCGAGACTTCCGGCACGGAGGGCAGCTCCACCAAGTCCGGGGTGAGTTCAACTCCGCACTTCGCGCAGTGGAAAACCGTCATACATGCCGTTGTAGCCGCCGAGCACCGCCGGCGCATCCTTGTTTCCGATGAGCAGCGCCGGCACGGATTGAAGAGCGTTGCCTTCCAGCGCGGAGTGGTACGCGGTCGGAGGTGCGTATCGTCCGAGTTCGTGGAAGGGCGCTCACGGTTCCAGGGACCCTCACCGCCCGCATGCACGATCCCAGGTTCGAGGCGAAGTTGGCGACGATCCGGCAGTACAAGGCTCGCACAGCCGACTACTCGCAGACAGGCCGCCAGGGCGCGAGCGCGGGAACGACAGGGGCAGCGAGCAGTCGGTCGCGTAGTGCGCGCTGGTAGACGGAGATTTCCGGTTTACTGACGGTTTGCTCCACCAAAGCTGCCCTCTTGATCTGCTTCGTCACCTCCTCATGATCTCGCTCCAGGCGGCTACCGCGCGGAGCCAAGCAGTTGAGAAGATCACGGCATGGCAGCCTCCGACGAACATCCCCCCGACGGCTGGGCCTTCCTCGGAGTCGGAGACCCGTTCCTGGTTGTCCACGACGAACAGCGCGGCCTTCTGGCCGTGGCAGGCACGGATGTACACAGCAAAGCTACGCCGGTCACGGTCTACAGCAGCCGTTCCTTCGTCCGCCGCGCGCTCACTCGCTCACGCTTCCCCGTCCACGCGCTGGCCTTCCATCCCCGGCGCCCGCTGCTCGCGATCGGCACCGGCAGGTACGACGGTGGCTACTTCTTCGAGGGGGAGCTACTACTACTGCACCTGAAAACAGGCGCGGTCGTTTCTCTCATCGAGAACGAGTTCGGCCGTCAGGTTCTGGGATTGGAGTGGCTCGACGAACGGTCGCTGCGTGTCCTCATGGCACCGCCGGACGACTGGCAGGACGAAGCGGCGCACGAGCACGGACACGTCGCCGTGGTGGACCGAGCCGACTGGACCGCCGTCCCCGCCCGGTCACTCAGCGGTCGGGACCTGGCCGGCCCACGGACCCTCGCACCGCGTCCCGAGCCCCGCGAGGCAGTGCAACGAGCGGCCGCCACACTGCGATCCCTCTGGCAAGCCCAACGAGTCGGACCTTCGAGAGACCTGTGAAGGCCACTCCGACGTCACCGGGCCGGCACGATGCACCTTGGTCACGGATGGAGTCTGTGAACGCGGCTTGATGACCCACGTCAAGCCGCGTTCATAACCCCTTCCTCGGTAGAGCCGTGGTCGTCCTCGGGTCTGGAGACACCTGCAAGTGGTCGGCCTTCGCCGTCGAGTCGCCGTTGCCGGGGCGGGTCCGGCCGGTCGGAGGACTGCTCCTCGTCCCTGTCGTTCGATGTGGCTGACGGCGTGGTGAGCCAGGTATTGGCAAGAGCGGCCGCGGCCTGATCAGAGCACCGCGAGTGCTTTGTCTATGCGCCGCGACGTGCCCTTGTGCGTGACCCATCTGCTCAGGGTCTCCAGTTCCGTCCGTGCTGCCTGATTCCCGAGCAGAGCCAGCGCGACGATGCCCGCCTCAGCCACTTGAGGCGAGCGGGGAGCGTCTCCGGACCGATGATCCAGGGAGGTCTCGACGAGGCCGACGAGGGCATGGACGGTGTCCGGCCGAGGCGGAAGAAGGGAAAGCATCCAAGCGAGTCCACGTAGCACGTGGGAGTTGTAGGGGTCGAAACACGCGTTCACATCGAACGGGAGGTGCGGATGACCGAGAAGCGGGAAGGTTCGATCCAGATGAGCCGGCTCCAACCACCTGAGTACTGCCCGTCGCGCCTCCTCCGGGCCAACGGCGTCCAGCAGGGCCGATCCGGTCCGTCTCCACTTCGCCGATGGCACGTCGGCCGTCGCGGGGGCCGCATGCTCCAGCAGCCGCTGCCACGGCTCTCCTCCGGCAGTTGCTTCCTTGAGAGCCGCGTCGGCCCACGGTTCACCGGGATTGAGCACCGGACCAGGAAAATGAGCCAGTAGGTTCCGCATTCCGGGCTCCGCGCCGTTCGCGGCCGCCTGCGTGCGACGGAAGCCCGGCAGGTTCGCCACCGCACTCGTGCGCCGGAAGGCGGCCAGGACGGCCGTGTCGGGAGTACGCCCGGCTGCGAGTTCCGCGTCGGCCAGTTCCCAGATCCGGTGGGTCGACCAGATGAGGTACTGGTCCCTCAACCGGGAGAGCTGTTCCTGGCGTTCGGCAGCCAACAGGTCCCCGTCGAGGCCACGGACGACTCCGGAAGCGACCATGAGCAGTTCGGTGCGGAGGTATCCCGGATCCCGCCTGAACTCCTCGACCGACCAGTCGTCTTCCACGTGGGCGTACCAACGGGCCCATATGCCGGCGAGCTCCAGCCGGTCCTTGTCGGGCAGTTCGCGTAGGAGTTCCATGTTCTCGAACCCCACACCCGTCATGGAGCCGTTGTTGCAGGCGGCCCGCATGACGGCGCGAGACAGCTCAGGCAGATCGCCGCGCTCCGCGAGGGCCCGGTATTGAGCGGCCTGTTCTGCCAGGACCTGGGTGTTCCCCATCCATCTGCTCATGGCCGGCAGCCTAGAAGGGGCCACTGACATCGAACGTGTCCCCACCCATAGGGCTCAGGCGTTCTCCCGCCTCCGAAGAGCGTCCATGACCCCGAACACAGGCGACCGACAGGAGTCTCCCAACGCGGCTTGGTGATCCACGTCATCCGGTCTCGCTGCCAAGCCGCCGGGAAGCGGCCCTCCCGGGCCGCGGGCAGACAGCCGCACGATCGGCCACAGACCTGGACGAGGTCCGTGTCCTGGCCGCACGCTACGGCAGCGTCAGGGCCCAGACGCTCACTCCCCGAGAGTCTCTGCCCTTGATCGAGAGGGTGCAGACGGAAGATGAGCACTGGGCGCCGTCGACGACTTGTCTGGCACGGGAACAGCTACAGCGGCAACGAGGGCGGCGAGTGCGTCGAAATAGCCCTTGCCCCGGGAACCGTCCACATCCGTGACTCCAAGGACGTGAGCCGACCGCACCTCTCCGTGCCCGCGGCCGGCTGGTCCGCGTTCGTGAACTTCACGGCGGACCGCTGAGCCGCCCCAGGCATGTCTGAAAACGCGTGAGCACTTCGGCCGGCACTGTCCACACGCCGCTCGTTTGAGCGCCCAAAGGACATTCGGCGGCTGACTGCTCACGCATTTCAGCAGCACCCGGAAGGGGCGGGCTCCCGGACCTGATCGGTCCGGGAGCCCGCCCCCGTGTTCATGCCCTACGGGGTCGTCCCCTGCGGGTCACGCCTCCCGCGTGCCCGTGTACATCTCGTCGATGAGGTGCTTGTACTCGCGCTCCACCACCGGGCGCTTCAGCTTCAGGCTCGGGGTGACCTCACCGTGCTCGATGTCGAGGTCGCGCGGCAGGAGACGGAACTTCTTGATGGTCTGCCAGCGCTGCAGGCCCTCGTTGAGCTGCTTGACGTAGCCGTCGACCATCTCGACCGTCGCGGGTGCGGCGACGATGTCCGCGTACGGCTTGCCGCCCAGGCCGTTCTCGGCCGCCCAGGCCGTGATCGCGACCTCGTCGAGGGCGATGAGGGCGGTGCAGTAGTTCCGGTCGGCGCCGTGCACCAGGATGTTGGAGACGTACGGGCACACCGCCTTGAACTGTCCCTCGACCTCGGCGGGCGCGATGTACTTGCCGCTGGACGTCTTGATGAGGTCCTTCTTGCGGTCGGTGATGCGCAGATAGCCGTCGGGCGACAGCTCGCCGATGTCGCCGGTGTGGAACCAGCCGTCGGACTCCAGCACCTCGGCGGTCTTCTCGGGGAGCCCGTGGTAGCCCTCCATGATGCCGGGGCCGCGCAGCAGGATCTCGCCGTCGTCGGCGATCCGGACCTCGGTGCCGGGCAGCGGCTTGCCGACGGTGCCGGTGCGGTAGGCCTCGCCCGGGTTGACGAAGGAGGCCGCGGAGGACTCGGTGAGGCCGTAGCCCTCCAGGATGTGGATGCCGGCGCCGGAGAAGAAGTAGCCGATGTCCGGGGCCAGGGCCGCCGAACCGGAGATGCAGGCGCGCAGGTTGCCGCCGAAGGCCTCGCGGATCTTGGCGTAGACCAGCTTGTCGGCGACGTTGTGCTTCGCGGTGAGGCCGAAGGGGGCACTGGCGGTGCCGGTGCGGCGGAAGTTGTCCTGCGTGGCCTTGGCGTACTCGCGGGCGACGTCGGCGGCCCACTGGAAGATCTTGTACTTGGCGCCGCCGCCCGCCCGTGCCTTGGCGGCGACCCCGTTGTAGACCTTCTCGAAGATGCGGGGCACGGCCGCCATGTAGGTCGGCCGCACCACCGGCAGGTTCTCGATGATCTTGTCGACCCGGCCGTCGACCGCGGTGATGTGGCCGATCTCGATGTGGCCGGAGGTGAGCACCTTGCCGAAGACGTGCGCGAGCGGCAGCCACAGGTACTGCACGTCGTCGCCGTCGAGCAGGCCGGTGGCGGCGATCGCCTTCGCCATGTACGACCAGTTGTCGTGCGGCAGACGTACGCCCTTGGGGCGGCCGGTGGTGCCGGAGGTGTAGATGAGGGTGGCCAGCTGGTCCTTGGTGATCGCGGCGACCCGCTCCTTGACCAGCCCGGCCTCCTTCTCGAGCCGGGCCGCGCCGCGGCGCTCCAGCTCGGCGAGGCTGATCACCCAGTCACCGGTCTCGACGCCGGTCGCGTCGATGACCACGACGTGGCCGAGCTGCGGCAGCTCCGCGCGCTTCGCGACCGCCTTGGCCACCTGCTCGGCGTTCTCCGCGATCAGCACCCGGCTGCCGGAGTCCGAGAGGATGTACGCGGACTCGTCGAGGTTCGTCTGCGGGTAGACCGTGCTGGTGGCGGCGCCCGCGCACATGATGCCGAGGTCGGCGAGGATCCATTCGACCCGGGTGGCGGACGCGAGCGCGACCCGCTCCTCCGGCTGCACGCCCAGCTCGATCAGTCCGGCCGCGATGGCGTTGACCCGCCGGGCGGCCTCGGCCCAGGTCAGCGACTTCCAGTCGTCGGGGCCCTCGCCGGTGGCGGACGGGACGGGATAGCGGTACGCCTCGGCGTCCGGTGTGGCGGCGACACGCTCCAGGAAGAGGGTCGCCACGCTCGGCGGCCGGTTCTCGATCAAAGTCAGTGTGTCGCTCAAGACATCCTCCGGGGCCCGCGACGGTGCGGCTGGCTCAGATGTGACTGGTGTGCGGCTGGTGATCGGTGGGGTATCGGCTCGGTTTCTTCTGATGATCGACTGATTACGCTCGCGTAGCCTTGTTTAACTCACGAGTAACCGTCGGGCAGGGACAGACTAGAGCCCGACCGGCGGCTGCGTAAGGGGCCACGGCCTGTCACTTCGTACAGAGAGCCCGCTGATCCGGTGGGCGGCCGACACGCGGGGGCCCGACGCGCCTGTGCGCGACGGACCCCCGTTCCCGTCCGGCTCGCGGGGCGACCCCCGGTAACTCCCGGTGACCCCGGTTACTTCTTGCCCTTGCCCGACCCCGCGCTGTCGTCGCTGGAGAGAACGGCGATGAAGGCCTCCTGCGGGACCTCCACGGCACCCACCATCTTCATCCGCTTCTTGCCCTCCTTCTGCTTCTCCAGCAGCTTGCGCTTACGCGAGATGTCACCGCCGTAGCACTTGGCGAGGACGTCCTTGCGGATGGCGCGGATGGTCTCGCGGGCGATCACCCGGGAACCGATGGCGGCCTGGACGGGCACCTCGAAGTTCTGCCGCGGGATCAGCTCCCGCAGCTTGGCGACGAGCCGCACGCCGTACGCGTACGCCTGGTCCTTGTGGGTGATCACCGAGAAGGCGTCCACCTTGTCGCCGTGCAGCAGGATGTCGACCTTGACGAGGGAACTGCTCTGCTCACCGGTGGGCTCGTAGTCGAGCGAGGCGTAGCCGCGGGTCTTGGACTTCAGCTGGTCGAAGAAGTCGAAGACGATCTCCGCGAGCGGCAGCGTGTAGCGGATCTCGACCCGGTCCTCGGAGAGGTAGTCCATGCCGAGCAGGGTGCCGCGCCGGGTCTGGCACAGCTCCATGATCGCGCCGATGAACTCGGTGGGCGCGAGGATCGTGGCCCGCACCACCGGCTCGAAGACCTCGTCGATCTTCCCCTCGGGGAACTCGCTCGGGTTGGTGACGGTGTGCTCGGTGCCGTCCTCCATGATCACGCGGTACACCACGTTGGGCGCGGTGGCGATCAGGTCGAGCCCGAACTCGCGCTCCAGCCGCTCGCGGATCACGTCGAGGTGCAGCAGGCCCAGGAAGCCGACGCGGAAGCCGAATCCGAGGGCGGCGGACGTCTCCGGCTCGTAGACCAGGGCCGCGTCGTTGAGCTGGAGCTTGTCCAGCGCCTCGCGCAGCTCGGGGTAGTCGGAGCCGTCCAGCGGGTACAGGCCGGAGAAGACCATGGGCTTGGGCTCCTTGTAGCCGCCCAGCGCCTCCTCGGCTCCCCCGTGCTGGCTGGTGACGGTGTCACCGACCTTGGACTGACGGACGTCCTTGACGCCGGTGATGAGGTAGCCCACCTCGCCGACGCCGAGACCGTCGGAGGAGAGCATCTCCGGCGAGTTCGTGCCGATCTCCAGCAGCTCGTGCGTCGCGCCCGTGGACATCATCCGGATGCGCTCACGCTTGTTGAGCTGGCCGTCGATGACCCGGACGTACGTCACCACGCCGCGGTACGAGTCGTAGACCGAGTCGAAGATCATCGCGCGGGCCGGGGCGTCCTTGACACCGACCGGGGCGGGGATGTCGGCGACCACCCGGTCGAGCAGCGCATCGACGCCGAGCCCGGTCTTGGCGGACACCTTCAGCACGTCGTCGGGCTCGCAGCCGACCAGGTTGGCGAGCTCCTCGGCGAACTTCTCGGGCTGCGCGGCCGGCAGGTCGATCTTGTTGAGCACCGGGATGATCGTGAGGTCGTTCTCCATCGCCAGGTACAGGTTGGCGAGGGTCTGCGCCTCGATGCCCTGGGCGGCGTCCACCAGCAGGACCGTGCCCTCGCAGGCGGCGAGCGACCGCGACACCTCGTAGGTGAAGTCGACGTGCCCCGGCGTGTCGATCATGTTGAGGATGTGCGTGCTGCCCTTGTCGACGGTGGGCGCCCACGGCAACCTCACCGCCTGGGACTTGATCGTGATGCCGCGCTCACGCTCGATGTCCATGCGGTCGAGGTACTGGGCACGCATCTGCCGCTGCTCGACCACACCGGTCAGCTGGAGCATCCGGTCGGCGAGCGTGGACTTGCCGTGGTCGATGTGCGCGATGATGCAGAAGTTGCGGATCAGAGCCGGGTCGGTACGGCTCGGCTCGGGCACGTGGCTGGGGGTCGCGGGCACGCAGGGTCCTGATTCTTGAGGCGTCCGCAGTGTCTGCGGTCTCGGGTCGGATCGATACGTAGCTTCCATCGTCCCACGGGTGCGGGGTGAGCTCCCCCGGGCGGCGTCCTCCGGGTGGGGCCGCGGGACGGGTTTGGGCCGCTGATCGGGCCGCTGGTAGTGTGGGGAGCTGTGTCTCTTGCCCTCCCGGTACGGGGCACGTCGGAAAGCAATCACCGGTGCGGGACCCCTGCGGCCCCGTGCCAGAACCTGTAGAGGCTCATTCGTGGCGAACATCAAGTCCCAGATCAAGCGGAACAAGACCAACGAGAAGGCCCGGCTGCGCAACAAGGCCGTCAAGTCCTCTCTGAAGACCGCGATCCGCAAGACCCGCGAGGCCGTCGCCGCGGGTGACGCCGAGAAGGCCACCGAGTACCAGCGCGTCGCCGCGCGTCAGCTCGACAAGGCCGTCTCCAAGGGCGTCATCCACAAGAACCAGGCCGCCAACAAGAAGTCGGCGCTGGCGCTGAAGGTCGCGTCCCTCAAGGGCTGAACCACTCTTTGATCTGATCGCCGGAAGGACCCGGGCGGGCCCTCTCTCTCCGCCCCCGACCGGCACCTCGAGCTCGTACGCGGCCTGCGTTCGCCACGCGGGTACGAGCTCCGTGCTTCGACCGAGGACCCCGTCCGTCCACCCTTCCCCGGGGGACGGACGGGGTCCTCGGCTTGTACGACCTTGTGCGACTTCGTACGGCCTTGTCCCGCCGGGCGCCCGGCGGGGGCAGCGGGCCCTACCCCCGCCCCCGCGACCGCGCCGCGCGCGCGATGGTGACAACCGCCTTCTCCAGGGCGTACTCCGGGTCGTCCCCGCCGCCCTTGACCCCGGCGTCCGCCTCGGCCACGGCCCGCAGCGCGACGGACACGCCGTCAGGGGTCCAGCCCCGCATCTGCTGCCGCACCCGGTCGATCTTCCACGGCGGCATGCCCAGCTCCCGCGCCAGATCGGCCGGTCTGCCGCCGCGCGCCGACAGCAGCTTCCCGATCGCCCGTACGCCCTGGGCCAGCGCGCTGGTGATCAGCACCGGCGCCACCCCCGTCGCCAGCGACCAGCGCAGCGCCTCCAGCGCCTCCGTCGCCCGCCCCTCCACCGCGCGGTCGGCGACCGTGAAGCTCGACGCCTCGGCCCGCCCGGTGTAGTACCGGCCGACGACCGCCTCGTCGATCGTCCCCTCGATGTCCGCCGTCAGCTGGGACACCGCCGAGGCCAGCTCCCGCAGATCGCTGCCGATGGCGTCGACCAGCGACTGGCACGCCTCCGGTGTGGCCGATCTCCCGACGGCCCGGAACTCGCCCCGCACGAAGGCCAGCCGGTCGGCCGGCTTCGTCATCTTCGGGCAGGCCACCTCCCGCGCCCCCGCCTTGCGCGCCGCGTCGAGCAGCCCCTTGCCCTTGGCGCCGCCGGCGTGCAGCAGGATCAGGGTGATCTCCTCGGCGGGCGCCCCGAGATACGCCTTCACGTCCTTGACGGTGTCGGCCGACAGGTCCTGCGCGTTGCGTACGACCACGACCTTGCGCTCGGCGAAGAGCGACGGGCTGGTCAGCTCGGCGAGGGTGCCGGGCTGGAGCTGGTCCGGGGTGAGGTCCCGGACGTCCGTGTCGGCGTCGGCGGCCTTCGCGGCGGCCACCACCTCCCGCACGGCACGGTCGAGCAGGAGGTCCTCCTGGCCCACGGCGAGCGTCACCGGGACGAGAGGGTCGTCTTGAGCTGTCTTCCTGGCCATCGTGACAAGCATCCCACGCACCACCGACAGCGACGGTTCCCGGCATCACGGTGCCGCCGGGTCAGGGCTCCTCCCGCCAGCCTTCCCACCGGGCCGCGAACTCGTCCAGTTCGCCGGGGTCCAGCCGCCGCCCCTCGTCCCGCAGGACGACGAGCCACTGGGCGTCCTCGGCGTCGTCCTCACCGGCCAGCGCGTCCCGGACGAGCCGCGGCTCCTCGTCGATCGGGAACCACTCCCCCAGCGTCTCCGCTACCTCCTCCGCGGCATCACGGTCGGGCAGCACCAGCACATGTCTCACATCGCTCACGGCAGCCATTGTGTCGGGTGCCGGCCCTTGGGCACGATCAAGGCTGGTCGCCTGGGCGGCGGACGGCCTCGGAGGCACCCTGGCCATCTCAGTGGCGACGAAGTTCGACAAACGCGTCTACGTCTTCCACGGCACCGTCACCGTTGCCGCAGTCCGACTCCGGCTCCGGTCTCGATCTGCCGGAGAGAGCTAGTAGTACCCCTTCGTCCCTTCGAGCAGTTCCCGCACGATGTCCGCATGCCCTGCGTGGCGTCCGGTCTCCTCGACCAGGTGGATGAGCATCCAGCGGAGGTTGGCCTTGCCCGAGCGGTAGCCGGGGTGGCGACCGACGTCGTCCAGGGAGGCCGCGGCAACGATCTCGTCGCTTCGGGCGCACTGGGCCTCGTAGTCCGCGAGCAGCTGCTTCAGCGTGATGCCGTCGGTGCGCCAGTCGGCGTCCTCGTCCGTCTCGTCGAAGGACGGGTTCTGCTTCTCGTCGCCACCGAGGAACAGCACCTCCAGCCAGGTGTGCTCGACCCATCGCATATGGCTGATGAGCCCGGCCATCGTCATCGCCGGCGAGGTGGGGATGACGGAGCGGTGCGCGTCCGCCTCGCTCAGGCCCTCGCACTTCCACCGCAGGATCTGCCTCTGAAGGTTCAGCCGGCCGAGGAGCGCGGTGCGCTCGTCGGCTTGGAAAGGGGGACGTTCGAGCGAAGGGGACATGCCTGCGGACGCCAGCGTGCCCGGTCTCCGGCTGTCGCCACCTTTTCGGCTGCGCATGGCCATGAGCTCCGCCCTGTGCCAAGCCCGGCCGCGAACCAGGCACAAGATCCGCCGGACAGGACCTGGTCCTCAGGGACAGAGAACCCCGGCGGAGTCTTGCGGAGCTCCACCAGGGCGGGCGAACGGAGCCCCCAGAGGGGAACACGTCAGTGGCCGATGGCCGCCGATGTACAGGGGCGCGCTCCTCCAGGTACTCCCCACGGCCGGCAGCCGACGTCGGGAAGTGTCTGCTTCTCAGTGTCGGGCCACGCGCAGGCCCTCCTTGCCGTCCTCGTCGCCGAGGACCGCGATCGTGCCGTCGCGGTCGGTCCGCAGGACCGCGGTGCCGGTGTTGCGCAGGGCGGCGAGCGTGGTCGGGGCCGGGTGGCCGTAGGTGTTGTCGCGGCCCGCGGAGATCAGGGCCAGCCGGGGCGAGACCCGGTGCAGGAGGCCGGGGTCCTGATACGCCGAGCCGTGGTGGGCGACCTTCAGGATGTCGACGTCGGCCAGGCGCCCCACCGCGGGTGATCTGGCCAGGGCCCGCTGGGCGGGCGGTTCCAGGTCGCCGAGCAGCAGCAGGCGCAGGCCCGCCGTCCGGACGAGCATGGCCACGCTGGCGTCGTTCGGGCCCTCCGGCTGCGGGGTCCAGGACTGCGGGGTCGTGGGCGCCTCGGGCTGCCGGGGGCTCGGCGGGGGCCACACCACCTCCCAGGACAGGTCTCCCGTGCGCCGCCGCTCCCCGGCGGCGGCACGCGTCATCGGCAGGTGCCGGTCGGTCGCGAGTCTTCGTACGAAGCGGGCCTGGTCGGCGGGTTCCTCCAGCCCCGTGGTCGCGATCTCGCCCACCGAGCGTCCGCGCAGTACACCGGGCAGGCCCGCCACATGGTCGGCGTGGGCAGCTTCTTTACGTTCGGTATGTCTCATGAGACATCTACGAGGACGAGGCTTCCCAGCTCGGACTTCTGCAGCACTCAATGAGCCATCACAGTTCGAGAAGGCGGCACTGAGACACTGGTCCGCCGTGTTACTCGATCTGCTGGCGAGGCATGAGCCGCGCTCCTGTAGCTCACCTGGATGTACGCGGCAGACCCCTCGACGAGTCCGTCCTTACCACCTCAGCAGTGTTGGAAAGCAAGGCTGCTGCACCGGTGAGAGGGGCTTGGCGCAACGACTCGACTACACGGTCGACTTCTGACCGCCTAGCAGCGAGCAGTAGGTCTACTACTCGAGCCGTGCTGGGCCGCACCGCAGCCGGGCCAGTGCGCGCTGGCCGGCCACCCGGCGGCGCAGCACAGGCGTACGGACGGAGGATCGGCAAGTAGCGGACCGCGCAGGGACAAGGAGCTGGATTCTCAGCCGCCGAAAGGAGCGTCGTTGTCGGCCTTGAGGCTGTCGGGAAGCATGCTGCTTCGGAGCACGGCTCCCTCGTAAGACCGAGGTCCGCGGTAGGGGTGGAGGTCAGGGCGTGAGTGTCGCTGCATCCAGTTGAATCTCTCCGCCATGCTGAGTTCGATTGTCGGCAGAGCGAGGGTGTTGAGGACTTCAAGGCCCAGGGGCTGAGGCCAGTCTGCACGCAGCACGGTGAGCCGCAGGTCGTCCGCGTCAGGGGTGAACAGCATCGAGGCGGCCACGTGGCAGCCGGCCGCGGCTGGGCCCTCATCGGTGTTGACGGTGCCGGTGAGGTACCAGTGGACCTTCGCTGAGTACCACTCTTGATCGGCGATGCGGTACCTCTGTGGGGCCTCGACGTAACCGACCACCGTTTCGTGCGTCGTCCAGCCGAAGGCCGGGACCGCCCACCATTCACCTGACGGCATCAGCGCGGTGCACTGGAAGCAGCCGTCCGTCGGAAGGTATCCACCTGCCTGGAGTGCTGTTTGGGCCTGTTTCGAGGTTGCCGGGGTGGCGAGGAGTTCTGCCACGCGATCCTCGTTGGTCTCCGCAGGCTTCGCGAATTCGGCGACCGCCTGGTCGAGATTGGTCCAGTGGACGAACCTGTCTTCTATCCCGCGGAGGTCGCGGTTCATGGGAGCCGGGTAGTCGGTGCCGTCACCGAAGTCCTTGGTGTTGGCACTGGCGAAGTAGACAGTCTCCGCTGGGTTTTGCCGGGCGTACTGAACTGCAGAGAGCCAGATGACGGCGTCTCGTGAACCGGTCTTCTCGCCCTTTGACGTCTTGCAAGGGGGTAGGGAGTTCGCTTCACGGAAGAGGGCCTGGCGCATCACGTGCTCGCTCACAGGGATCGTTTCAAAGATAACCCCCCACTTCTCTCGCCAGTAGTCGCGGACGTCCTCCGGATCGCATGGCGGCAGATCAACTGTGGGGCTTCCCGGGGTGACCTGCTGCAGGGACTTCAGGGCTTGCGCTGCAGCCTCGTACTTCTCCAGGTACTTGATCGCCTGCTGGGCAGCCAGTTCCTCCATCACCATCCAGGGCACTCCGACTCGCTGGGTGCCGGTCGCTCGGAGGGTGAGCAGGAGATCGGCGCTACTGCTGTCGGGCGCGAAGGATCGAAGGATGCTCGAATCAAGGATGATCAACGGTTAGCTCCCATCGCGCTACTAAAATGATCTCCAAGGATTCCAGGTCAGTTACCCGTGGGCATCCGATTTCAAGCAGGGCTTGCTGGGGCCGCGCTTGGTGTGGAACGCCGCGACTGAGGTGGCCCGAAACCTGCCGTCCGGCCGCTCTAGCGGCGTAGTCGCCGACACCGCCTCGGCATGGAGCTGGAGAACCGGGGACACAGCGTTGGGAGCCAGTTCAGCATGCTGGCGTCTATGTCGGTGATTCAGGGCGGAAGTGATGAGCTGCCCCGAGTTTCGTAGAGTCCGGCGATCTTGTTTCAGGCGGAGTGCGGGGAGGCTTCCCGCTGTCGCCACCAGTCGCGTTCGTACTCGGCGGGCGGTACGTAGCCGAGGGCGGAGTGGAGCCGTTCCTCGTTGTACCACGTGACCCACTGGAAGATCGCCCGCTCGACCTGGTCGCAGTCCTTCCAGGGGCCCTGCATCTCGATCAGCTCGGCCTTGAAGGTGCCGTTCAAGGCCTCGGCCATCGCGTTGCCATAGCTGTCCGCGACCGAGCCGACCGAGGCCGAAGCCCCGATGCCGGACAGCCTCTCGGTGTACCAAATTGATACGTATTGCGACCCGCGGTCGCTGTGGTGAATGAGACCGGAGTCCTTCTTGGTCCTCCGTCTCCACAGCGCCATCTCCGGTGCATCCAACGGGAGTTCGGTGCGCATGTGGTTCGCGACCTGCCAGCCGACGATCGTCCGGGAGAACACGTCCAGGACGAACGCCACATACACCCAGCCCGACCAGGTACGGACATACGTCATGTCCGCCACCCAGAGCTGGCCGGGCCGACTCGCGGTGAAGTCCCGGTCGACCAGGTCCGGCGGGCGGGGCGCCGACGGTTCGGGGACGGTGGTCCGACGCCGCTGCCCGCGGATGACGCCCTCCAGGCCCAGCTCGGCCATCAGCCGCTCGACGGTGCAGCGGGCCACCTGGACGCCCTTGCGCCGCAGCGCGCGGATGATCCGGCGGGCACCACAGGTGCCGCCGGATTCGGCGTGGACCCGTTCGAGCAGCGGCATGAGCTGCTCGTCGCGGAGCCGGCGGGCCGACTTCGGCCGCTCCTTGCGGGCGAAGTACGTCGACGGCGACAGCTCAAGAACCCGGCAGACGGGATCGACCCCGAGGCCCTTCTGGCGCAGGTGGTCGATCACTTGCCCGGCCTCGTCCGGGGACGGTCGATCTCCTGGGCAAAAAACACGCTGGCGGCTTTCAGGATCTCGTTCGCCCGCTTCAACTCCGCGACTTTTTTGCGGAGTTGCTTCAGCTCCTCGCGTTCGGCGGTCGTCAGCCGGTCGTCCCGGTCACCGGCGTCGGCCTCGGCCTGGCGGACCCATCCCCGCAGGGCTTCTTTGTGGCTGCCGAGGTCCTTCGCGACATGCGCGACCGGCCGGCCGGTGGTGCGGACTTCGCGGACGGCCCGCTCGCGGAACTCGTCCGGGTATTTACGTGGTGCTGGCACTGCTCGTGGTTCTCCTTCGAGCCAGGATCACAAGCCTGGCTTCAGGGACTCCACGAAACCGGGGTCAGCTCAGTGACGGATCGCGGCGCCGTGTCCGGCTACGTCTCGCACGACAGCGGGCCGGGGCCGAACCGCGTCCGACCACGGGCGCGCGAAGAGACACCCGAGCCCGCTTCCGATCCTAGTTCGCAGCTGGCCTCGGCCCCTGAGCCAGAGCCGCGGCAGCCTCTCGGCTCCCTCCGCCATGGTGATCCTTACGACAGGCCCTAGTCCTCGACGTCTTCGACGTCGTCGTCGGGCCAGCCGCCGTTCAGCGCGGTCGGGGGCAGCTCTCGCTCCTCCGTCTCGTCGTGCCAGGCGTACATCCACTCGTGCCGGACGGTCATCGTCTGCGCCCATGGGAACTCACGCGAGGCCAGGGCCTCCACCGCCGCAACGAGCGCCTTCACCGCGGCCATCCGGCGCGTGTTGCGGATGTTCACGCGCAGCCCCTTCGGCACCGTGAACTCGAACGTCAGCCGCAGCACGCGCGGCACATCATTGTCAGCCACAAGGTCCCCCCTTGGTCAGAAAGCTATCTCTCACGAGATTAGAGCAATCTCGCCGAGATGTAGGTGGGTTGGGAGAAACGGCAGCCCGGCTTCGACCCGCAGGACCGTTTGGGATGACTCGGTCGTCCGTCGTGCGTACGCTGCAACGATGGCTCGCATCATCTTTCCGCTGCACAGAGCGCTCACGAACGAGCAGATCACTGCCGTCTACGAACTCGCCGAGAAATTCAAGGTCGGGATCTGCCTGTACGGCAACACACCTTCACCCAATCGTGACTCGTTTACCTGGCTGATCGAGGGTGGCATCCTCCGGATCCGCCAGTTCAAGCGGGCTCTGAAGGCGATGCCCTGACCGAGCCGCCGGCCCTGCGTCGCCCCGCCTCGTACCCGAAGGCCCACTTGCAGCACATCTTCACGGCCATCGTCGTGAACATCGAGCGTCTCAGCGGCCTGCCGCCAACCAGCGAAGCACCCCACCCCAGCCGCCGACCGCCTTCCAGAACTTCCTGGACCAGCACGGGATCCTCCGGCTGAAGTCCTGGCGAGCCGTCAGCGGCTGACCTCAATAGATTCAAGATCTTCGACAGAGTCAAGCTTAGTGAAGGCCACATCAGATACGTCCCGGCCCGCCTGCCTTGAGAGCAAGTGGTTCTGTCCACCAGTTAGTTTTGAAGCCACTAGTAGGGCTTGGTTATCTTGGGTGGATAGCGGTGTGTCGTCTCTCGGAGGTGAGGGCCATGACACCGCAGGAGCTCACGGAGGCCCAGCAGCGGCTGGAGTCGTTCACCGCCGAGGTGTTCGGCTCGTTCGGCCGGACCGACCAGCGGCGGTGGGGCGAGCGGTATGTCCGCGGGCTGCTGGGCGAGGGACGGCGCAAGTCGATGGAGCCGATGGCCGCCCGGCTGGGGGTGGACCGGCAGGGCCTGCAGCAGTTCCTGGCCGACTCCCCGTGGTCGCACCAGATGGTGCTGGCCGAGCTGGCCTGGAGGATGGAGCCGGCCGTCCGCCCGGCCGCCTGGGTGATCGACGACGTGTCCTTCCCCAAGGACGGGCACGCCTCCCCGGGGGTGGCCGCCCAGTACTGCGGGGCACTGGGCAAGACCGCCAACTGCCAGGTCGCGCCCAGCGTGCACCTGGTCACCGACGCCGCCTCCTGCCCGGTCAACTGGCGGCTGTTCCTGCCCGAGCAGTGGGACCCGACGCGGGCCGCCGAGCCCGACCAGGCCGTCCGGCGGCGACTGCGGGCCCGCATCCCCGACGACGTCGGACACGTGGAGAAGTGGCAGCTGGCCGTCGACATGGTCGACGAGCTGCGCTGCTGGGGGCTGGACCCGCCGCTGATCGTGGCCGACGAGGGCTACGGCCAGGACGGCGCCTTCCGCCTGGCGTGGGAGGAGCGCGGCATCTGCTACGTGGTGGGGGTGCGCTCGGACACCGCGGTGCTGCCCGAGACCGCGACGCGCACCGCCCCGGCCTGGTCGGGCACCGGCCGCAAGCCCGTCCCGTGCTACCGGGACAAGCCCACCGCGGTACGGGAGTTGGTCTTGGGCGGCGGGCGCGGCGCGCTGCACCGGGTGACCTGGCGGCAGGGCTCCAGGGGCCCCTTGCGCTCGCGTTTCGCCGCGCTGCGGGTGCGCCCGGCGGGCCGGCGGATCCGGCAGGCCCACCCGGGCCAGGACCTGCCGGTGTGC